>CAYVVR010000024.1:2107-3003 GCA_964454655.1 uncultured Planctomycetaceae bacterium
CCCACCTCACATGCGTATGTTCTTCCGCCTGGAATCTTCGGCTGGTGGCAAGCGATGATGAAAAAGCGACGCGTCGCCCTGATCGTCGAAACGTCCAGTGATTACGGACGCCGAATCCTCCGAGGGATCGCAAAGTACCTGGCCTCGCACCATCACTGGTCGGTCTTTCTCGAACAGCGAGACTTGACCTCGCGGCTTCCCGAGTGGTTGCCCAGTTGGAAAGGCGATGGAATCATCTCGCGGTTCACCACGCCGCAGTTACTGAAAATCGTCAAGCGTTCGGACATCGCGTTGGTCGACGTCACCGACCGGCGACCGGCCGCCGATCATCCGCTGGTCTGGTCCGACCACCTCGAGATCGGACGCCTCGCCGCCGAGCATTTTCTGGAACGCGCGTTCGAGAACTTCGCATTCGCCGGTTTTTCCGACGAGCACTGGTCGGCATTGCGCTTAGAGGCCTATCGTCGGCGTCTGGAAGGACACGACGTTCACGTGTACCAATCGGCATGGTACGGTCCCGAAGCGCCGTCGTGGGACCGGCTTCGTCACGAGTTGAGCGAGTGGATCGCGAATCTTCCCAAGCCGGTAGCGATTTTCGCCGGCAACGACGTCCGCGGCCTGCACGTTCTCGACGCCTGCAACAACATCGGGGCGTCGGTTCCCGAAGAAGTCGCCGTGCTCGGCGTGGACAACGAACATCTCATGTGCGACCTGTGCGATCCGCCCATGTCGAGCATCATCCCGAATGCCGAGTTGATCGGTTACGAGGCGGCCGCCATGCTCGATCGCCTGATGGACGGCGACACGCCCGAGGCGATCCACCGCTTCATCCCGCCGTTGGGCATCGAAACCCGGCAATCGACCGATATCTACGCCATCCCCGATCCCGACATCGC
>CAYVVR010000024.1:3013-15296 GCA_964454655.1 uncultured Planctomycetaceae bacterium
CGACGTTCTCAAGCACGTCCCACTTTCGCGAAGCGTCTTGGAACGCCGCTTCCGAAAGTACCTGAAGCGTTCGCCGCAGAAAGAAATCCGGCAGGTCCAAATCAAGCGGATCCGCCAACTTCTGACGGAAACCGACCTGCCTCTTGAACAGATCGCCGAAATCGCCGGGTTTACCCATCCTGAATACATGCACGTCGTCTTCAAACGCGAAACGGGCCAGACGCCGGGCGAATACCGCTCGGCAGCCCAGGTAGGCCAACGACCGCCCCTGAGAGACGCCTAACCCCTCTTTTGGCGGGTTCACCACAGAAAAAGCCCGTCTCGTCTTGAAAATCGGGCAACGATCGGGGAAGTTTCGCAACAAGAGCTCCCCCGGCGGCAACAAACAGGGCGCAATGAGCATGGTAGCCTCGCACGCGAAATCGACGGAACTTCCGCCCGCGTCGGCAACGATCGACTGGGACGACCAGTTGCGCCGCCACGATCGGTGGTTGCGCGCAGTCGTCGCCGCCCGTGTGGGGGAACGCCAGGCCGTCGAAGAGGTGATGCAAGAAGTCGCCTTGGCCGCCGTCAAGCAGCAGGCGCCGATCCAAGATCCGACCAAAGTGGCGCCGTGGCTATATCGGTTGGCCGTTCGGCAGGCGCTATTGTATCGCCGCAAGATGGGCCGGCGGCGGAAGCTCGCGCGCCGTTACGCCGAGCACGTAGCCACGCAGCCGAAAAGCGAAGACGATCCGCTGCGTTGGCTGCTCAACCGGGAACGGCGCCGGCTGGTTCGGCAGGCACTCGACTGCCTTGCCCGCAAAGATCGTGAGATTTTGTTGCTGAAATACGCCCAAAACTGGAAATACCAACAAATCGCCGATCACTTGGGAATCAGTTTTTCGGCGGCACAAACCCGCCTGCATCGAGCACGCGAGCGATTGCGAGACGCCTTGTTGTACTTGGAAGAGACGGGGAAGAACGACCAATGACTGCGTCGAACCGCGAAGCGAGGCTCGACGAGGACGTGTTCGACCGCCTCGTCGATGGGGAACTGACCGAAGAAGAACGAAGCGCCCTTCTGACGCGTTTGGACGACGAACCGGCGTTGTGGCGACGTTGTGCGTTGGCCTTTCTCGAAGCCCAAACTTGGCGCGAGGCGATCGGCGACGTGTTTACCGATCTGGCAGGTTCACCGGCCTCGCCGGCGGAAGATCGATCGCCGTCCCGAGCGGAACCGGTCAGCGATATCCCGTCCCCGACGGTCGTCCCCGGAGCTGCTCCCGTCGCGCGACCTAGTCGAGCGTTCGGAGAAACTCGCATCGCCAAGCTGACGGCCATGGCGGCCGGATTCGCCCTCGCCTTCTTGATCGGTGTGTGGGGACACACCTGGTGGCTGAATCGGCAAACTGCGGCGACGACGGACTTTGCCCGCCAGGCCCCCGCCCAATCGAACGACGAAAGGAACACGAGTACCGCACCGACCATCCCTCAGGTCGCGAGCGTTCCCGCCTACTCGCCGTATCAGTGGGAATGGGTCACCGTACCGGTCTCCGACGAATCGTCGAACAAGGTAGAAACGCTATCGCTTCCGGTGATTCCGCGAGAAAGCCCGTCGGAAGACGTATGGTGCGGCATCTTGCCGACGCCGCTTCCGCCGGAGATTGCCGATATTCTGTTGCGACAAGGCCACGAGATTCGGCAACACCGCGAGTTGGTGCCCGTATCGTTACCCGACGGCAGCCAAGCCGTCATGCCCATCGATGAGTACGAAGTCCGCTTCATCCGTCACAAACGCTTCCAGTGATTGCCGGCGGCTCGACCACGGTTCCGGCAACACGTTCGCGCGACCTTCGGTCCGTCGATCGTCGCGGCAAGCGCCGACGGACCGGCAAGCGGCTACGCCATCGTCCCCGTCCCGATCCACGGAAAGCCCTCGGTCGATCCGGCTCCCCCGAATCGTTCCTTCCGCCCGACGGCTTCACCGAAGGAGGTGAAACCATGTCACTCCGGCACGCCCTGATCGTCGGTTTGGTCGTCGCCTTGGTCGGCATGCAGGCAAGAATCCTCCGGGCCGACGAGCCGGGATCGGCCCCCGATTCGAAGCCGGCTCCCCCCAAAGAAACGGTGGAAGAAGGAAAGGCCGAAGAGACCGCAGAGGTTCCCGCGTATTGGCTCGGCATCGCGTGTAGTCCGCTTTCCGATGCACTCCGCGCCCAGCTTTCGCTGAAAGACAACGGGCTGCTCGTGGAGGAAGTCGCTTCGAAAAGCCCCGCTCAGAAAGCAGGCATCGAGCGCCACGACGTGCTGCTTTCGGCCGACGATCACCCCTTGCAGACGGTCGATGATCTGGTCGAGGCCATCGCCCGGTACGACGGCACGAACGCCATTACCCTCGAAATAATGCGTCGTGCCCGGAAAATGACGATCGAGGTGACACCGGAAAAGCGTCCGCCCGAATATTTCAAGCCTCACGAAATCGTGCTGCGAACCCCCGATTTTTCGCAGGAATCACCGTCCGTCCCGCCCGTCCTTGCGCCGCGACGGGTGCCGATTCCGGGGGTTTTGCCGCCTATCGGCAAACCGGCCGGCAACCTTCGAATCAGTATCACGAAAAGCAACAACCAGCCGGCTGCCATCGAGGTCGTGAAAGATGGAAAAACCTACAAGGTCACGGAGAACACGCTGGACCAATTGCCCGAGGACGTGCGGAAGCCGGTAAAAGACATGCTCGACGGGATGCAACAGCGACGAGTCGGGCAACCGACTCTCCCCCCCGGCATCCCTCCCGATTTTGCCCCGCTCTTTCCACCGCTGCCTACCGACGATGGTTCGCTCGATGAAACAATAGATGAAATGGGGCGAGCCTTAGAATCGATGCGGCAGCGAATCAAGGCACTGCGCGATCAAAAACAGGCCGACAAGAACGCGCCGTCTTCCTCCGAGGCCCCTTGAAAAAGGCACCGGTACGCGTGGGCATTTACCCGCCACAATCTTTTGGGGGGATCGCCCTGCACCTCCGTGGCTACAGCGAGTCTTGTAAGAACCCGGTTTTCTCGAAAGTGTCCTACGTAATTTCTTCGCGCCGGCCTCGGGTGTAATCCCCCCATTCCTCTTGATTTCCCAAATCCTCCGGCGACAGTACCTGAGTGGAGCGGCGCGTCGGCCGGTGTCGATGGGGCAAACTCATGACGGGTGGGCCGATCCCCCTCCGCGAACGCGCATTCCGACCAATTTCCGGGGTATCGCTGGTAATCGGGTTACTTTTTGCTCTTCCTTTGTGAGGAACTCCCTCGTGACGATCTTATCATTCCAATCACGCCGTGTTGATCTGGCGTCGTTCGCGTCTGGTGCATTCGGCCGACGCCTTACCTCCGCCGTCACCGTGGTCGCCGCTCTCATTTTCGTTCATGGAAGTGCACAAGGTGGGCCTATCACCCAAATATTCAGCTCGACCCAACACTTGGAGCTGGGTGACTCGATTCCGGAAGGTCGCGACGTCAAGACGTTCTACCTGAACCAGTTCGATCCTGCCTTAGGCACGCTGACCGGCGTCCATCTCAGTCTCGAATCGGACTTCACCGGCGGCGTTACGTTCTACCATCCGACACTCACGCTCGATTACACGTACACGCCGAAAAACTACGTCGTCGCCGATTTCCCGGGATTGTCGAGTCCGCCCGATTTGTTCGTAGACGTCGACTTGCCGACCCAGACACAAACGGCCAAGTATTGGAAACCGACGGCGAGTGGTCTCGCCACGGCAACCCTTGACGTCGCCACAGGCGATCTTGCGCAATTCATCGGCACGGGCTTGTACGAAACCACCCTCACGATCGAAGACCGCAGCACGTATCTTAGCAGTAACCCGCTAGCATTCATCAACGAAAAGTACGTCAAATCCGACGCCACGCTTCAGGTCGAATACACCTACACGCCCGCCGTCGCCGCCGTTCCCGAACCTACCGGCGGCCGTTTGCTCGTGTCGCTGCTGGCGGCCGGGTGCGGGTGCCTGCTGGTGTTCCATCGCCGTCGAAACGCGCACCTTCGCTCCCCAAAGGCCTAGAACGATCTCGCAAGCATCTCGGGGCGATAGGTCGAAAAAAGAGGCGTCCCTGCGTCGCGACTTGGTCGCCGGAGCCGAAACGGTTGGGCATGACACGTTTCCCGGCTCAGGTTCAAGACGACCCGATCGCGACACGGGGACGCTTTGTGGTTTGGTTGGATTCTTCTTGCCGATGGTCTTTTACGTGATCATCAGCGCAGAATGCCGGCGGTAAACTCCGGAGGCGCCTCGGTGGGCTGAATCCACGGCAATGCGGCAACCCGCCACCGATCGGCCAACCGGAACTCGTCCAGCTTCAGCGGCACGGCGCTTCGCACTTCGAGCGATACGGTATCCAAGCGGCCGTCGATCGCCGTTCCCTTGGTCGTCAGCGTCCAATGTAAAGGCTCGATCGCCTCCACCGGTTCGTCGGGCAGGAAGACTCGCACGAACAATTGCTCGGGCAGTCTTCCCTTGCCGGTCACCAGCTTGGCGACGACGAGGTAGCTTTCTCCCGGCCGAAACGGGAACGCTTGGGCGACGCGGTCTTCGCCGCATCGCACGGCGATCGTATGCGTCCCCGGCGACAGCCGCACGACGACCGCATCCTCCGCGTTGCGCGAGAACGTATCATGCAGCGTCAACGCCGCTTCGCATTCTTGACCGGCCGTAAAGCTTCCCGCCTGGAGCAACCACGCCCAATAGTAGACCCCCGATTCGTCCAACGACACGGCCCCGGCCAGGCGTCGATGCATCCGCAGATCGCCGACGACGTCCAGCACGCCCTGCCCCACCGGTTGGTCGGAAACGGTACGCACGATCACGTCTTCGGGATTCACGAGATCCCGACCGCCTCGTTCGATCGACCACGCTCCTTGCCAGCCTTCCGCAGAATCATCGAGATGACTTGTCAAATAGGTGCCGAAACTTTCGCGGGCAAGCAAAGAAGCCGTCGATTCGGCGGCGTAGACGCCCGAGGCAATGCGTCGCACGAAGCGATCCGGTGCCAAGGCGACCGCCCGTTCTCCCATCTGGGACCACGAACGCGCATCGCCGGCTACCAGCGTATCGACACGTTCGGGCTCGGGAATTTCGTCATGCGTCCAGGATCGTTGGACGGTTCCTTCGAACACTTGAACGCGACACTCCCCCGTCGCGTCGACCTCGACGCCGAACTCGGCTTCACCGGCAAGCAACGTCGCTTGGGGAACATCGACACGGAAAGGGCCGTCCAGGCCTCCTGCATGGACGACGATCCGTCCGCGTTTCATGCCGAGGGTGTCGCCGGTGCGGATTTCGACTTCGGCGGGCCCTTCCATGACGAGGCGTGCCCCATGATCGAAAACGACTTCGGCGAGCCCGGCCTCCAATCGCAGCGGTCCGGCCGTCAATCGCCATCCGTCGCGACAACGAGACGACGGCGATTCCCACACGGCGCCTTGCGACTGCAAGATGGTGGCGACATATTCCGGCAAAGGCGACTCTCCGGCACGCGATTGGGCGTTTGTGGAATGCCCTAGAAAGCCGGTTCCCCAAAGAACCAGAGAAACCAAAATCAACACTACGGCCGCAGCTCCGGCCAACATTCGTCGCCACGGCAGCGGACGACGATTCTCTACGACTTTTTCCAGCTCGTCGTGAAGCACCTCGAGTGGTTCGACTTCATGCTCCTCGAGTGCCCAGCGATAGATGCCGGAATTCATCTCGAGGTAATCGAGGTAGATCTTGCGGGCTTCGGCGCTGGAAAGCAGAATCTGCTCGAGCCGTTGGTGCTCACTGGGCGTAATGCGATCATCGACCAGTGCACCGAGCAGCTCGTAGAGCTCCTCGCGCAGCTTCTCGGATATCATCGACTGACCTCAACGGGTTTCAATCGGCTAAGGCGGATTGGACACGGTGGAACAACTTGCGGCGTATGAGGTTCAGTCGGTTGTAAAGCGTTTGCGGCGCCTTACCTTGTTTTTCTGCGAGTTCTCGAATCGGACGCCCTTCGCCGTAGGCTTGCATCAAGAGCTTTCGTTCGCCCTCGGGCAACTCTTTGATGCATTCCCTTAAAATCTCCAGGCGTCGATCCGCATCTTGCTCCCGTTCGCTTCGTTCATCGGCGAGCCTTTCCATGAGCTCGTCGCAGAACTGCAACCGGTTGCGGGCGGATACTCGCAGAAAATTCCGAACCTCGTAATACGCCACACCACACGCCCAAGCCATGAAATCCCCGTCTTGGTCGAAGGCGTCGAATTTCTTCCAGAGGACGAGGCTGACCTTCTGGAAGACATCCTGAGCATCCTGCTCGTTCGGCAATAAAGTAAAGATGTATGAGAGAATCCGCTGGTGATGGGCTGCAAACAGCTCAAGAAACTTGGCCGTGGCATCCGCACCGGGAGCCTCCGGTCTCGTCTTCTCGATACGTGCTGTCGCTTGCCCGACGTTCATGTCGGCGAACCTCTCGTGCATCGCGAACAGTCGCGGTCGACCTCGTGTAATCGACGATCGCCACATCATCGATTACCGCTGGGCAACCGGACCGGAAATGCGATCTAGGTGGGACGATTCCTCGTGCACAGCCCCGCCGCAGGAAGGCAACACGCAAACGATCGGCAAAGGTCGGAGCAATCGGAGCTTGCCGAGTCGTGGCGACTCATGCACGTCCTCAAGGCGGGAACAATCCGTTGCAGGAGGGTCATTTCCAATTCAGGCAGGTGGGAATTCGCCCTAACGGCGGGCGGATTCGCGTCAGGCTGTCTCACCTGTCGCATCCACCATTGTATCGTATGCATTGCTCGTTGTTTACCGATCGCACGGAAAATTCTCGAATTGATATTGTGTCGTATAAAATTTTTCGGTAAACGTCCGCAAAGTTGTACGACTTCCTTGTGACGCGGGTGAAACGCACCACGTCGCCGCGAAGCAAACTGAAAGTCGCCACGACGATTTTGACGAAAACAATAGATGTGAGGAGGTAAGGTTCAAGCCGAGCAGCACGGGCCGCCGAGAAAATTTGTAACCGGCCTTCCCCTGCTCACGTCTTTTTGCTACGAATCAACATCACGATCAGGCAAGAAGACGCCTACCCCAAAACCCCCGCCTACCACCCTCACGAACGTCCCCCTGGGACACCGACCCACCGACAGCATAACACCCTGAAATTAAGCAACTTACAACAACCGAACACCACATGACCCTACGTCATGGAAGCTCCCCGTTCGGGCGCTTCGCCTTCCGATACGACGTTTGAATGCCGGCTTGGAGCCGATGCAGTCGACGTCGAGGAAGGTCCCACCTGAAAAGCCGAGGCACCACCCCGCTCCGTCTCGGCTGCCCCTTGCAAGAGGGGGTCTCGTGCATTCCGCGCCACCGGAATGCGCACCGCAGCCAACCCGACCCAGCACCGTAAAAGGTTGGCAAGAGAATGTTCGATTTCTTTCACTTTGACAGGAGGAATTGACAATGCGTGTGCGTCACGCGATTGTTTGCCTGTTGAGCTGTGCCTTGACGGTCACTTCGGTGTCTGCGGCTTTTGCCGCTTCCCCGACCTACTCGCGGTCGTCGAGTTCGTCGTATTCGTCCTCCCGCAGCACGGGTGGAACCTGGTACGACGCCCAGGCCCGGCTGATGCAGGCGCAGGCCTCGCTGATCACGGCGCAAGGCAATTTCATCCGCGCGATTGCCGAAGCCCGAGCAAGCGACGCCAAGACCCTCAATATGCTCGAACAAACCCGCGGCGTGGCGCTCGACAACAACTTGAAGGCCTGCAAGACGTATTACGAGAAGCGAAACGTTCACGACACGTTCGAAGCCTTGGGAACCACCGGTTCGCCCGGCCGCGAAACGGCCCAGGTCAAGCGTCCCGTCGCCGCCAAACCGACCGCCGCTGTTCGCATGCAAGGTTTGGCGCCGAACGAATGGGATGCGACCACTCGCCGACTGAAGTGGCCGCACGCACTCGAGAACGAGCGATACGCTCAAGCCCGGGCTCAGCTCGACGCCTTGTTCGCAGGGCGTAGTGCCGCAGACGCCGGTGTGGGCAGCCCGTTCTATACCCAGGTTCGACGGCACGTCGACATCATGAAGCAACTGTTGAAAGCGGAAATTCGCAACATGTCGCCTGCCGAGTACATGGCCGCCCGACGGTTCCTCGATCACTTGGTCGTCGAAGCCGTCTCCCCCTCGGTCACCCGGGCTGCGAACGTCGCCGAAGCTTTCTGATCCGCCGTTCGTTCAACCTCGTGCAAAGAAAGGAGGTGTCACCGACACGTAGACTTCCAAGATTGAACAGCGAACAGAGCAGAGCGTGAGAAAACATCCTCGAGAAAACACCACTCGGACCAACCACGGAACAGCAGAAAACGAAGAGGCATGTAGCAAACTCGGACCTACGGGAGCAACCCACCACGACGACTCGGACCATTCGCACCGCTCCCGCACGGGTGTCGCCGAAACACATCCCACGAACAACACCTTCACGACACCCCACAACAACCCCACCTTTCCTTTCCCACCTCACTTTGTCCCACCTTGAAACGTTGAAGGAGATTAGCGATGCACAAGACCATCATCACCCTCGCGGCAGTCGTGAGTATCGGATTCGGCCTTCCTGTCTTCGCCGAAACGCCGAAAGTCAACCCGATGCAAGTCATCTACCAGGGCGAAGCACAACTCATGCAAGCGCGGGCTGCCATGATCAACGCCCAAGCGAACTTCATCAAGTCGTTGGCGGCGGCACGTCAAAGCGAAGCCCAACGGCTGGCGACCATGGAACAAACCCGCGGACTGCGAATCGACAACAGCCTCAAGGCCTGCAAGACGTACTACGATCGTCGCCAAGTTCGTGACGCCTACGTGTCGTTGCAAGTGAAGTCGCAAGCTTCACCGTCCGACAGCAAGCATGCAGTCGCGGCGAAACAGACCGCGGCCGTCCGCATGCAGGGACTTACTCCGGCGGAAGTGGATCCGGTCACCCGTCAGCTCAAATGGCCGGCGGCCTTGTTGGATGCCCGCTACGCCAAGCTGCGAAGCGAACTGCAAGCGGTATATGCCGCCCGCAAGCCGAGCGACTGCGGTGTCGGTTCCGACTACTACGTGCAGGTTCGCAACCTGACCGATCGCCTCAAGACGGCCCTTCGAACGCAGATTCGGCAACTGTCGCCCAGCGATTACATGGCCGCTCGCAAGTTCCTCGACCGCATGGTCGTCGATGCGATCCAAGCGCCCGCCGCGGCGAATGTGGCCCAAGCATTCTGATTCGACACCGGTAACCGATCCCTCTGAGTCATCCACCCAATATCGAGTAAGGAGAAGCCACGACTGTCGACTGCACCGGCCGAACGAAGGTCCGAGCGTTCGGCCGGTGCGAAACCGGGACCACGGCGTCCCCCACTCGGACCGCTCGGGATTCGACATCTTTGACGGAGCGACTTGAGAATCCCACCCACCTCCCACCTTACCTTTTTCCCACCTCCCTACTTTCCCACCTCAAATCACGGAAGGACTGAAACGATGAACCGCAAGATTTCCTTCGCCTGCCTGAGCGTCGTTTTCGCCGGAATCATTGCTGCTGCCGCAACCGCCGGTGAACCGCCGAAACTGAGCCCTGCACAAATCATCTACCAGGGCGAAGCCCAACTGATGCAAGCGCGTGCCGGTTTGCTGAACGCCCAAAGCACGTTCATCCGTGCCATCGCCGAAGCCCGCGCCAACGATGCGAAGACGCTGAACATGCTGGAACAAACCCGATCGGTGTCGCTCGACAATACGCTCAAAGCCGCCAAGATGTACTACGATCGGCGTCAAGCCCGCGACACCTACACGTCGATGCAAGCGAGCCCGAAGGCCCGTCGCGTCGTCAGCGCCCAGCCGACCTCGGCCGTGCGGACGGTTCGCTTGACCGAAAGCCAATACGATGCAGCCACCGGAAAGGTACGTTGGCCCGCCGCACTGCAAATCGAGTCGTTGGCGCAATACCGCAACCAAGTCGATGCGTTGCTTGCCGCCCGAGCACAAGGCAAGGCACCCGCGACGTTCGAAGCACAATTGACGACACTCGCCAAGAATATGGAGAACGTGCTCCGCCGTCACATCCGCGACATGACGCCTTCGGAATACCTGGCGGCGAAACGCTTCTTGCAGGCCGTCGCCGCCGAAGGCCGCTACGCCGCTCCTGCCGCTTTGGCGTACAATCCGTGACGCAACGCATGATTTGTTGACGTGCATCGACAACGAGGGCCGCGCTGTTCACGACGAGGCGCGGCCCTCTCCGTTGCGCTGAGCCGACATCGCTTGTCGGTCCCGTAACGGGGACACATAATGAAGGCGTGCTGAAATCGGCCGGTGTGCATTCCTTTCACGATTCGGCGTTTCCGTTCGCGACTGTATCCATGACCGATTCGTTCGACCCCTACGTCCAGTGGCTCGGCATCCGCGACCCGGAACGTCCACCGAATCATTATCGCCTGCTGGGTTTGGAGCTGTTCGAATCGGATCCCGAGGTCATCGCCAACGCCGCCGATCGCCAAATGGCGTACGTGCGGATGTTTCAAAACGGTCCGCGGGCGGCCGAGTCGCAGCGTATCCTCAACGAAATCGCCGCCGCCAAGGTTTGTCTTCTGAATCCCGAACGCAAGGCGGCCTACGATGCCCAATTGCGAACGGCCCAGATCGAATCGATGCCGCCGCTGTCTTCGGTGGCACCCGAAGGCGCCACGCCCGATGCCCCGATCGTGTCGCTCGACGACGAGGTAGCGATACGACGGACAAACGGACCGCAACCTTGGATCGCCTATCTCGTTGCCGGAAGTTTTTCGTTCGCTTTGCTGGTGGGAGGATTCTACCTGCTGCTCGGGCGCCCTGCGGGCCCTCCGGCAGACGTCGCATCGCCGCAACCGACCGCCCCTTCCGGTTCTTCGAGTGATCCTGTGCCGGACGAAGCGGCGCAACCCGATTCCGCGCCGCCCTCGACGGTTGCAAGTAGCGAGCCGACGCGTCCCGAAAACGTTCCCCCGTCGCCGGAGGCGACCGACACTCCCTCGACACCTCCAGCCGAGTCGATTGACGATACGCCGGAAACCGACAACCTCGGCCAGATTACCGACTACGACACCGCGGTCGCTCGACTGCGCGAGGCAATAGCCGAACGGAACGTCGATCTTGCTCGGCAACTGTATCGCGTTGCCGAACAGCTTGCCGACAGCGACGAGCAGCAATCGGAACTGGAAGACCTGCGGTTGCTGTACGAGGCATGGCGATCGTTTTGGCGGTTTGCCGAATCGAGTCTCGACGAACTGGCGCCGGGAACGCCGATAGAAATCAACGGCGAGCAAGCGGTCGTCGTCGAAAGTTCCTCGGAACGCCTCGTGCTTGAGCGAGAAAACGGAACCGTCGAATACACGCGCGCCGATGTGCCGGCCGAGTTGCTGGTGCGTCTCGCCGAAACGAAGCTCCCCGAGGGGCCCTCCCGCGTGTTGGCCATCGCTTGCTTTTGGTATCTCGACCACGAGGGCTCGCCCGATCGGGTGCGCGACGCCGTCCTTGCCTCGCTACAGGCCGGATTTCCTCGCGACAACCTTCCGGCCTCCCTCTTGGCAATCGCCGACGCCGGCCCGGATGAATCGACACCGTCGGCTACCGTCCCCGAAGAGACGTCTTCCGAGCCGCCGCAACGCCTTCCCGTGCCGACCGACGACGATAGCTTAGCCGGCAAACGCGCCGAGATTCGCGAGGTCTACGCGACGGAATACCGCGCACTCACGTCGGAATCGGACGTTTCCCGTCGCATGACGCTACACGCGCGATTCGGTGAACGCCTTCTGGACGACGCGAAGGCGACCGCCGACGATCCGGTCGCTCGCTACGTGCTGTTCGAAGAAGCGATCACCCAAGGATTGCTCGGCGGCAACGGCTCGCTGGTCGAACTGGCGGCAAGAGAAGCATGTCGCTACTTCGAGACAGACTTGCTCGATCTGCTGACGTCGCACTTGGTCGATCCGCCACCGGGGATGGCCGCCCCCGCCCGCGTGGCCGCTGCACGCTTGGCTTTGCGGTGGAGCCAAAACCGGTTTTCCGGCGACGATTTCGACGCGGCCTCGACCTTGGCCGACGCCGCGTACAAACACGCCGTCGCTGCACGCGATGCGACGTTGATGCGTCAAGCGAAAGACTTGCTCGACGCGATCCCCCGCCGCAAGGCTGAATACGACGCGTTCTGCGAAGCGCAGCGGGCCTTACAACAGAATCCCGACGACGCAGCCGCCAAGTCGGCCG
>CAYVVR010000025.1:0-11400 GCA_964454655.1 uncultured Planctomycetaceae bacterium
CGGCGAGAGAGAACGCAACGCGATTTGGTTTTTGGGTAACCAAAAAACGGCCGGCATCAAGCCGGCCGTTGTCGTTTGCGAAGAATCGCGAATCAGCGATCCGACGAGAGCACCTGGCGGAGCAGGGCGGAAACGTCTTCGTAGTCGTTTTCCGACGGCGGCCCCGAGGCGTACTGCATGATCGACGACTGCGGACGCTCGGTCAGCGACAGCAGCGTCGACGAGACGGTTCCGTATTGGCCGTTCTTGAGAACCACCCCCCAGCGGCCTTGTTCGTCGGCCGGTCGCGCGAAGGCACGGCTGGCGACCGCCAAGAAAGTGACGGCCGAGTCGAGGCGTTGCAGCGTCAGCAGCCGCAACAGGAACCGCTGGCGAGCGTCGTCGGGATCGTTGACGCGGCCGTTGGTCATCAAGTACAAGCCGGGCGTGAGGCGTTCCAGTTCGACGTAATCACCGCCGTAGACGACCGCCGCGTAGTTCCGGTCGACGCACAGGTAGTTCGCCCCGGCGTACTTTCCCGATCGAAGCTCGGCGTACGCGGTTTCGGCGGCGTCTTTGGCGTTGTTGAAGGTGAGAAGCTGGCGGCAGAGCACGCCGCGCGAAATCGGATCGGGCGGAACGACTCGTTTGGGACGATTGGCCACCGCTACGACCAGGCCGTGCTGATTGACGCCCAGCCACGTTCCGCCGGCTTTCTTGTCGATTCCGCAAATGACGCGCGGACGCCCCGACTGAATCTTCGGGCCTTGGGAGGGCCGATCGAAGCGTTCTTCGCGATTGTGCGCGATCAACACCGGAGCGTCACGAGCCGTCTGAAACTGAAGCGCGAGAATGCACATCGTTTCGCACCGCTATTTGGTTATTGAAAGGAAATCTGTCGTTATCACACCTTTCCGAGGGGATCGAAAAGGTACACGCTGAACGGGAATCGCCGAGGGCCGAACCCCGCTTGTCGCCATCCTTGTCGCCGCAGAAATCGCCGCTTGGGGGCCCCGGCCGATCGGTGTCGGCGTAAGAGTCCCACTTTGGAAAACCGATTTTCTGCCCCGGAAAAGACGTGGACGCCGACATCGGCATATCACACGATCCGTTGCCCGCTAGCGGTCGCTGCACCCATCCCGAGAACGGGAAGCCACCGTGAACCGGTCGCGCGACCGCGCCGTCCCTGCCGTTGAACGTCGAAAGGAGGTACCGACAAGGAGCTGGAATAGCCCTCCGGCGCCCGTCGATGGCGAATCAATAAACCTCTAAAATACCGCATCCTAACGCGCGCGTGCACCCCTCTATGTGGTGGTGTTTCGGGTTTGTCTCACGCTGATATCCCTTGTTTTGGGCCGGGGATCGGAAGAACGGAAACGCGCCGAGCGTCCTATATGATATGGTAACGTGACCCCCGAGAGGGGGTTGCCGGGTTGTTCCCCAAGGCAAAAAAGCGTAAGCTTCAGGTTTTGCCGCCTTTCGATTGTCGGCTTGCCCAACCTACCTTGTCGTCTGCGCTTCTCGTGCGCCGATGTCGGTTGGGTGGGCGGCGGCGTTCGTCAAGATTGTCCGCAGGGCGATCGTGTGACGCGGTTTTCGATTCCCGTGCGCATACCGCTCTGACTTGGTAATGGATTTCGGCTTTTTCCATGACGCAACCCACGACTCGCCAACGTGAAAGCTCGCTTCCGTTGAAACCTTCGCGGACGGGGACGCTGACGGGCGTCCAGATTCTGGGGGTCGGTGCCGCGGTACCCGATAACGTCGTCGCCAACGAGGACTTGGCCGACCTCGGTTGCGATACCGAATGGATCATTCAACGGACGGGGATGCGGGAACGTCGCCATGCCCTTCCCGACCAAAGCACCGGTGATTTGGCCGTCGAGGCCGCCCGTCGCTGCATCGCCCAGGCCGGCGTCGATCCTGCCGATATCGACCTCGTGTTGTTGGGAACGTATACCCCCGACATGACCATGCCCGCTACGGCCGGTTACGTCCAAGATCGCCTAGGCTTGCAGGCCTTGGCCTTCGACATGCAGGCCGCCTGCGCCAGCTTCGTGTTTGCGTTGCTTTCGGGAATGCAATACGTAGCCACCGGTTGCAGTAAATTGGCCCTGGTGATCGGGGCCGACTGCGCTTCGCGAGCTGCGAATCCCAAGGACGTGAAAACGTATCCGCTTTTCGGCGACGGGGCGGGAGCGGTTCTGCTCGGCCGCGGCGACGACTCACAAGGGTTGTTGGCTTTCGCCGTCGGTTCCGACGGTTCGGGGGCGCCGCTGTTGTGTCGCCCGATGGGCGGCGCCAAAATGCCGTATTCGAACAAGCCCGAAGACTTCGACAAGCAGTTCGTTTACATGGAAGGGCGGCCGATCTTCAAATGGGCCGTCCGCATGTTGCATCAAACCGTGCACGAAGTTCTCGATACCGCCGGGTTGCCGCTGGAAGCGATCGACCTGGTGATCCTCCACCAGGCCAACCAGCGAATCATCGACGCGGCGATGAAGAACTTGGGGATTCCGCCCGAGAAGGTCTTCAGCAACCTCGATCGCTACGGGAACACGTCGTCGGCGAGCATTCCTTTGGCCTTGGCCGAAGCGTACGAGGCCGGGTTGGTCAAACCCGGTACCCGCGTGTTGATGAGCGGGTTCGGCGGGGGATTGGCCTGGGGAACGATGCTGTTTCAGTGGTAAGTGTGCCATCGCCGGGCCGGTGATCGTCTCTCGGCTGCGTTCTCAGGCGCATACGAAGATCCGCATGTCTTTGCTGTGCGGACGTTCTGCGCGCTTGCCGCCTCTTGCGTGATGGCATCGCCGTGCATTTCCGGTACAATTCGTCGCGAGGGAACAGGGCACGGATCGCGTGCCGGACGCGATTTCGAACTGGAAGTATCTGCATTTCTCGGCCGCAAGAAGGATGGGCATCATGGCGAAAAAGGTGAAACGTCTTCCTCCGCGTGAACGTCGTAAGCCCGAAGACTGTTGGGACCTGTCGAGCCTGTTTCCCGACGACGACGCCTGGGAAAAGGCCATGAAAAAGTGGAGTGCGCGGATCGACAAGTACGAAGGTTTCCGCGGCACCTTGGGAGAAAGCGCCGAGAAGCTCGCCGCCTTCATCAAGTTCGATCTCGAGACCGATCGGTTGGGCGAGCGGTTGGGGACCTACGCTTTTCTGAAAACCTCGGAAGATGCCGCGAATTCGCATGCCCAGGCGATGTACGGCCGATTCATGGGCGTGTTGGCTCGGGCGAACCAGGCGGCCAGCTTCGCGCGACCCGAAATTTTGGCGATTCCGCGCAAGAAGATGAACGCCTTTCTCGAGGCGCGTTGCTTGCAACCGTATCGCCTGCTGTTACAGCGGATCATCGAGTACCGACCGCACACGCTCAGCCGCAAGGAAGAGCGTTTGCTTGCCATGCAGACCGAAATGGCGCAGACCGCCCGCGAGGTGTTCCACCAACTCAACGATGCCGATCTTCGCTTCGGCGAGGTCAAGAACGAAAAGGGCGAATGGATCGAGTTGACGCACGGAACGTTTTCGTCGCTGTTGCAATCGCAATCGCGCGCCGTGCGGAAAGAAGCCTTCGAGAAGCTCTATCGCGGCTACGAAGCCCACGTGAACACGTTGGCGGCTTCGTTGGGTGGATCGGTGCGGACGGACATCTACTACGCCCGCGCTAGGAACTTCTCCAGCGCCCTTGAAGCCGGCTTGTTTCCCGACCGTATTCCCGTTTCGGTGTACGACAACCTGATCGCGACGGTCGAGCGGTTTTTGCCTTCGCTGCATCGTTACTACGACGTTCGCCGGCGGAAGATGCGGCTGCGCGACATTCACGTCTACGACACCTACGTGCCCTTGGTCGACAAGATCAAGAAGCGGCACACCTGGAACAAGGCGGTCGACCTGGTCGTCGCCTCGCTCGCACCTTTGGGCAAAGAATACGTCGAGGTTCTCGAAAAAGGATTGCGCGGACGCTGGTGCGATCGGTACGAAAATCGCGGCAAGCGCAGCGGCGCGTTCAGCGCGGGCAGTTACGACGGCGATCCCTACATCCTGATGAACTTCCAGCCCGACGTGTTCGACCACGTGTTTACGTTGGCCCACGAGGCCGGGCACTCGATGCACAGTTACTACTCGGCGAAACACCAGCCGTACCAGTACTACAACTACACGCTCTTCGTCGCCGAGGTCGCCAGTACCTTCAACGAACAGTTGTTGGGCCGGTTCTTGATGGACCGCGCGAAAAGCGATCTCGAGCGGGCCTACCTGATCAACCACGAACTGGACGAAATCCGCGGAACCTTGTTCCGGCAAACGATGTTCGCCGAATTCGAGAAGATCGTCCACGAAAAAGTTGAACAAGGCGAGGCGCCGACGGTCGAGTTCTTCACCGGCATCTACCGCGGCCTGCTGGAAAAGTACTTCGGTCCCGATTTCGCGTTGGACGACGCCCTGTCGCTGGAGTGCTTCCGCATTCCGCACTTCTACCGGGCGTTTTACGTGTACAAGTACGCGACGGGCATCTCGGCGGCGATCGCGTTGGCCGACCGCGTACTCGGCGGCGGCAAGGCCGAGTTGGACGACTATCTCGGCTTCCTCAAGGGCGGCTGTTCGAAGGATCCGCTCGATTTGCTGCGCGATGCCGGCGTCGATATGGAGAAACCCGACGCGGTGGAGGCCGCCTTGTCTCGATTCGACCACCTGGTCGACGAACTCGACCGCCTGTTGTAATCGGCGTCGCAAACGGTAGACGGAGTTGTCCAAGCGGCGAGGCCGATCAGTCGATCGGCTTGAGGCTGGTGATCCACAAGAACGGTCGATCGGCCTCGTCGATCCGCAATTCCATCTTCAAATGCGCTTGGAACAGCAGCCGCTTCAGAAGCAGGCTGTACGTGGTGCGCGTGTTCGGGGCCGAAACGATCGCCTTTTGCGGGTCGATGTCGTGACGCACCAACGCGTAGTGATCGTACAGATACGGGATGTCGGTCTTTTCCGACACCGCCGCCAAGACCGTGTCGATCGAGACGTTTTCGATGTTGACCGTCAAGAACTCGTAGAGCTGCGGCGCGATGTCGCGGGCGGGTTTGTCGGGTCGCCAACCCACCGGCCAAATCTTCAGGTCGTCTTGCGCGCGACGGATGCGATAGATCGGACGACCGGCCGCATCGACGCCCGGCAGCAGGCACAGCCCGGGGTTCCGTAGCAGATACGCCAGCGCCGTCCCCGAGGCGATACCGCGTAGCTCTTCCGCCACCGGATCGTTGCCTGCGGCGGTTCGTAACGCGGCGTCGTAGTCGGAAGGAAACTGGAGCCGTTCGAGAATCGCGCCGATGATCTCGCCGCGCGGCTTGCCTTTGGTCGATACGGCGACCGGCGTGGCCAGATCGGTATGGACGACTTGGAACTGCTCGGCGGTGAGGCCCCAGGCGTTGGTTTGAGGACGCGATTCGGGCGGACCGTGACGGGCGACGTCCTGCAACCACGCTCGCAAGGAACCCAACTGCGAGCTGCGGAAACGTCCGCCGGGCGTGATCAGGGTGTTGTCGGCTTTCAGCAGGGCGGTGACGGTGTAGATCTTCCGGCCGCCCAATTCCGATTGCCCGATCGCGATTTCGTCGCCCGGTCTGTACGAGCGAATGCGAAAGTCTTCGATGCCCGCCGAGGCCAAAAGTTGCAACCATCGCTGCGAAATACCGACCGGCGCGCCGGTTTCGACGACGATTTCCAACCGCACGTCGGCCGCTTGAGAACCGAATTGGGCCCGCAACGGCGACGCATACGAAACGAGAAATCCGACGGCGACGAACAACCAGGCGGCGGTAGAAAAGCGATTTCGCGTCATGACGGCGGCCTCGTCGAGAGACGAACGGAGCGACAGCCGCCGAAGTGCGCGACCCCGGCGGCCTTTTCTCCATTATAGGATGTTCTCGACGGTTCCGACCGGCGATTTCGTGGTTCAACCGTCGGTCGGTTCTTCGGTGCGCCGGATCAACAGCAACGTTCGATCGTCGTCGACGGGGACGCCGGTATTTTCCAAGTGCTCGACCACTTGCCGCAGCACGTGCTTGGCGGGTTTGTCGCCCAACGCGCGAATCATGGGCAAGACGGTCGAATCGAAGAGGAGTTTTCCGGCGGCGTCGCGTTGCTTTCGCAGCCCTTGCGTGCAAACGACGAGCATTTCTCCCGGTCCGATCGTCAGCCGATACTGCGAATAGCGGGATTCGGGCGAGCTTCCCAGCGACGGTCCGACCGAAGCCGTCCGGCGGAGCTTGTCGGCTTGAACCACCGCGGCGAAGGCGGTGCCGGCGGTCGAGCAATGCAGCTTTCCGCTTTGCGGATCGAGCATTCCGACGAAGGCCGAAGCGATCTGGTCTCCGGCCGAACCGGTCCACAACGTCAGATTCACCCGCTCGAGCAGCTTGCCCGTGTGCTGCACGTAGTGGGCATGCGAGCGAATCGCCGTTCGCAGGGCGGTTTGCGTGAGGGCCGCTTCCATGCGGCGAGTTTCCACGTCGCCCACGGCGATCGCCACCTTGCCCTGCGGCAGGCAGAACCAATCGTGGAAGTCGCCTCCGAGCCCCTCGCCTTGATTCGTCCAGCCGGCAAATTCCCAACCATCCAGAAGCGGTGCGATCGTGGGGAGTTGTCCCCGTTGAAAGCGTGTTGCCGACTGGAATTCACGTCGTAGGCGTTCCGACTGTACCGCCGTTTGCAGGGCGACTTCCCGTTCGAGTTCGGCGGCCAATCGGCCGGAAACGACTTCCAAGATGCCCGTATCGTGCTCGTCGAACGATCGTTCGATGTCGGAATACACCCACATCGTCCCCAAGATGTTCGTCGGCGTGGCCACGGGCAGGCACACGGCGGAGGCATACGGTTCGGGTGAACGCCATTGCTCGACGAGTGCGGCGGTTTCCAACACGACCGCGTGGCCGAGCATCGCTTCGAGATCGGCCAGGGCGCCTTTGAGCACGCGGGGCGGTTCGGCCAGCTTTGCGCGGGGAAGGCCCCATGCCGCCCGCAACTTCAGCTCGGTCGTTCCGTCGTCGAGCACGTACAAACCGGCGGCCTGGCATCCGACGGCTACAGCACCCGAGCGGAGCACGGCTTCGAGTCGCGCCGCCAATTGTCGCGATTCTTCCGGATGCGGCGTGACGGGAATCGCCGTCGCCAACTCGGCCTCGCGTTCGCTCAAAGCCTCGTGCGTCACCAACAGCTCGCCGAGCATCTCGGCCGCCGCCTCGACCAAGGCTTGCAGCCGCTGAATGTCTTCCTGCTCGTGCGACTTCGGGTCGACCGGATCGAGTCGCAGATGGCCCAGCGTGCGACCGCTACCGGCGGCGCGGACGGGCACGTCGCCTCGACCTTCGCCTTCGCCCGGCACGAACCGCAAGAGCCAGCCGGTCAAATCGAGGAACGACCGGGTCACGTTCCGCCAGCTCGGCAGCGTTTGCGGATCGATCGCGGCGCCGGTGCGTTCGTCTTCCCGGTACACCTTCAGGTACTTGGGGTGTGCGTTTTCCACGGAGCTTGTGTTCCGATTACGAGTTTGCATTCATCCCCTCCGTGGCGGTAAATCCACTGCTGCGGTATCGAAGGCCATGACTCAAAGATGAGTATTTGAGAAACCTGCGTCTTCTGGGTAATGCGTGGTTTGGGTTTGGTGTCTTGTCGTAATTGCGCAGTCTTTGTGTGCTTGTCAGGCGACACACTTTCACATCGGCATTGTCAGGGTAGGGGTTTCGCTTCAGTCAAACTGGGTCGGGTTGTGCGGGTTGAGGGTGAATGGGTAAAGTGTGCTGGTCGCGGTGTACAGGAAGGCCCTCGGTGCTTTGGAACGTGCGGCACGGTGCATTCGGACGAGGGCACGATCGAATTGCGTCGAGACGCTTTGTGAAAAGATGCTTTCCGAGCGGGCGTGCTTGGCCGGGATTGCTCGTGGAGCACCGATCGGGGGAGCGTGCCGGCCGGGCGTGCGCGGGCAGGCAGTGTGAGCGCTGGGCGATCTTAGCGTTCCAGCGTGACGTTCCAGTACACCTCGCTGAGGAAACGTCGCCAGCTTTCGACCCGGATTTCACCCGCCGAGTACAGAGGCGTCCAACGCGGACGGACCGGCTTCTTGCGGAGACGCATACCGGCTTGTTCCGGCGTGCGGGCGGCCTTGCGTCGATTGCAGGGGACGCAGGCGAGGACGCAATTTTCCCACGTCGATTCGCCGCCTTGGCAGCGCGGAATCACGTGGTCGATCGTCAATTGTTCGCTGGAGAGCTTCCGGCCGCAGTATTGGCAGGTGTAGCCGTCGCGCCGAAACAGATTGCGGCGGCTGAAAGGGACCGAGCTGTGCGGCACGCGATCGTAGGTGACCAAGGTGACGACTTCGGGAACCCGAATCCGCCACGATACGCCTTGAATGAACAGATCGTCGTCGCCGGGATCGAGCTTCGCCCAATCGCGCCATGTGTAGGTTTGGTAGTCGTCGGGATCGACGACCAGGGCGGTACCTTGGTAGACGAGAACGAGGGCTCGGGCAACCGTCGCAATGTGGATCGGCTGCCAATTGCGGTTGAGAACGAGTGTAGGACGCTGAAGGATGCCCGTCGGCACGACTGCCTCTCCCGGAGCGGGTGATTGCTTTCCCCGCCCGGTTGGTGTTGGTCGGGCCTGAAACGTCCCTCAAGCGGGCGTTCTTCGGTGCGTCCGTTCGGAGGAAGACCGCCCGGCCGGCAATGCAGAAGTTTCTGCCGCCGACTCGACCTGTTCGGTCGAAGAGGGAGATTCAAGACACCGGGCAACGATCCAAACCGGACCCTCTGCCGGTAGTGTACCACCAAAGCCCCTCGACAAACAAGCAATTGCCGCACTTCAATGCCGTGAATCGACCGAATTCGAACACGAATCGAACGGTATCGGAACATTCCGGTCGAAAGGCGAATTCGTCGGCTCTCGATAGAACATGGACGCCGTGCGGATCACGCCGGTTCGGTCGAATCGATCCAGCCGCCGCCTAAAACGCGATTTTCTCGATAGCACACCGCCGCTTGTCCCGGGGCCACACCGTGACACGGTTCGGCGAAACGCACGTGAAATCGAGTTTCGTCGAGCGGTTCGACGACGGCTGCGACGGCGCGACTTCGGTAGCGAATCTTGACGGCGCACTCGATCGGTTCGGTGGGCGGGTCGATCAGCCAGTTGGCGTGCACGGCGGTCAGTCCGCGGCAGGCGAGTTCGTTCCGTGTGCCGACGACCACGCGGCGGGTTTCCGGTTCGATCCGCACGACGTATCGCGGTTCTCCGAAGGCGATTCCCAGACCCTTGCGCTGGCCGATCGTAAAACGTTCGTAGCCGTCGTGCCTGCCCACGACCTCGCCGTCGGTGGTGACGATCTCTCCGGCGGTGTTGCGGCCAGGACGCGCCTCGCGGATGACTCGGGCATGGTCTTGATCGGGAACGAAGCAGATTTCTTGGCTGTCGGGCTTGTCGGCCACCCGCAGCCCCAATTGCTCGGCTCGGGCGCGGATCTCGGCTTTGGTGTAGTCGCCCACCGGCAGCATGATGCGCGACAGACGCTCGCGTCGAATGCCGAACAGCACGTACGATTGATCTTTGGCTGCGTCGCGTCCGCAGCACAAGGCGGGCTCGCCGTTTTCAGAAACGATGCGGGCGTAATGGCCGGTAGCCACGTACTCGGCCCCGATCGAATCGGCGTACTCGAACAGCTTGCCGAACTTGAGATCGTTGTTGCACACGATGCAGGGGTTCGGCGTGCGTCCG
This sequence comes from uncultured Planctomycetaceae bacterium, assembly GCA_964454655.1. Classification (GTDB taxonomy): domain Bacteria; phylum Planctomycetota; class Planctomycetia; order Pirellulales; family Thermoguttaceae; genus CAYVVR01. The sequence continues at coordinate 9,748 of CAYVVR010000025.1, forward strand.
GCCAGGTAGGTATCGACGAAGTACTCGACGATGGTGCCGAACTCTTCCTCGAAATTCAAGGCGTAGAAAGGGATCTTCAGACGCTGCGCGACCGCGCGGGCGTCGGCTGCGTCGGCGGCGCTGCAACACCCCTGTTTTTTGGCGATCGGGAGCGTGCCCTCCTGGGGAAGACGGCAAGGGCTTTCGATCCCGTGGCGCATGAACAAGCCGACGACCTCGTGACCGGCCTCCAAGAGCAAACCGGCGGCCGTGCTGCTATCGACCCCGCCGGACATCGCCAATACGACACGCGCCATCGGTTCCCTTCTCACTTACGACATTCCAACATCTATTTTGGAAATTGTACGCCATCGGGCCGCGAATTATGATGGCCCTTCGGGACGTTTCTCTCCGGCGACAAAGGGGAAGGTGCGTCCCCGCGGTGTTCATTACGCAATCACTCGACATTCTGGGAGGCAACGATGCGAACGATCCTTGCGACCACGGTGATCTTGGCGGTCGGCCTGTTCGTTTCCGAAAAGGCTTTCGGCCAGTGCTACGAAGGACCCGCCGAGGGGACACCAATTTTCAACGGCAAGGATCTCAGCGGATGGGTCGTCGAAGGCGCCGGCGAATACGAAGCCGACGGACAAAGGAAGCCCGTCTGGCGGGTCGAAGACGGTAAAATCGTCTGCGACGGTCACGGCTTCGGCTTTCTGCGTTACGACACGCCGTTTCGCGATTTCGTGCTGCACGTCGAATTCCGCATGATCTCGAAGAACTGCAACAGCGGGGTGGGCATTCGCGGCGCGAAGTTCGATCCGAAGCATTTCGAAACCCGGCCGTCGGTTTCCGGCTACGAAGTCCAAATTCTCGACGATTCGGGGAAAAAGCCCGACAAGCACTCGAGCGGGTCGCTGTACCGGTACATCGCCCCCAAGAAGAACGCCGTCAAGCCGACGGGCGAATGGAACGTTCTCGAAATCGCCTGCTTAGGGCCGGTCGTTCGCGTCGTTCTCAACGGCGAAGAACTATACACGATCGACCAACGCGACATCGACGAGCTGTCGGAAAAACCGCTGGAAGGATACGTCTCGGTCCAGAACCACGGCCACCAGGTCGAGTTCCGGAACATCACCGTGCGAGAGATGCAACGGGTCGCGTCGCGGCGCTGCCGCTGAAAAAACGGCACGCGGCGTTTTGCGTTTACGCGTCGTCGGTCGAGAATCCTTCCGGCGGCGCATCGACGAAGTACACGTCGCGGTCGGGACGTGAGCCGGGGACGTGAATGTCGAGCATCACCAGCGGCGCATCGCCGGTTTCGAAGGCGTGGGTCGTTCCCGGCGGCAGCCGCAGGAAATGACCGGCCGCGACGGCGATCGGGCGTCCGTCGATCCAGGCGGTTCCCTCGCCGTCGAGCACGTAGTAGAACTCTTCGGCGATTTTGTGGTAGCTGACGGCGGTCTTGCTGTGCGGTTCGATTCGCACGCGGTAGAAGGTGCCGGCGCCTTCCTCGTCGGGATCGATCAACGACTCCAACACGTACGGGCCGAGTCGTTCGGTACGCGCAGGATCACCGGTCGTGCGATGGATCAGCTTCATGGCGTGAGGTCTCGTCCGTCAGAATGCAGCCGGAACGATCGGCTCACAATCCCCGGGCGCCTCGCTTCGTTG
>CAYVVR010000025.1:11410-15066 GCA_964454655.1 uncultured Planctomycetaceae bacterium
GGCACGAGAAGACGCTTCCGGCGTTCAGCCGTCGTGCGATTGCAAGTGGGCGATCCGGTCGAGGAACGCCCGCATGTTCGGGCAGCGATTCGGCAACTCGGGCTCGATGCACCAGTGGATCGCCTCGGCCAGTTCGGTGTTGATTTGAGGGCGTCGCCGGCGGATATCGACGGGCGGTTGATCGTGCGACAGGGCCGCCATGCCGGTGGTCCCGCGTTCCCAGGGCAACTCGCCCTCGGCCAGCATTTCGTACATCGACACGCCGAAGGCGAACACGTCGAGCCGTTGATCGGTCTTGTATCGCCGCACCAGTTCCGGTGCCATGTAGTTCGGCGTGCCCGTCCGATTGCCCGGCTGCATGAACGGCGGAGTGGCGGGCACGGTCAGGCCGAAGTCGGTCAGCTTCATCACGCGGTAATCGCGGGTGAACATGAAGTTTCGCGGACACACGTCGCGGTGGATGAAGCCCGCCTCGTGGACGACGGCCAACGCCTCGGCGCCTTGCCGAATGTACGTGAGCATCATCTGGTCGAGAAACGCCGACTGCGCGACGATGTGCGCGTGAAGCGGGCCGCCCGGCAGGTACTCCATCACCAGGTACGGGGCGTTCTCGGTGGTCAATCCGTACTCGTACGTCTGCACGATGTACGGATGATAGAACATCATCGAGATTTCGCCTTCGCTGGGCTTGTTCAGCCCCTTGAAGCGGGCCTCGAAAGCGGCGGTTTTCTGCGGATCGCAGATTTTCAAGCCGACGATTTCACCTCGCTGCCGATCACGGGCCACGTAAAACTGCGACATCGTTCCCGCCACGCCGTGGCGGAGGATCTCAAACCGCGCTTGCACGTCGAGTCGTTTGCGAGCGCGACCGGGCGATTGTTTCTTTCCGCCGAAAAGCGACTTCAGAAAACGCAGTGGATTCATCGATGAACCGTTGCCCCGAAATAATTCGCGTGGATGACTCTGTTCCGAACTCGCGTTTCGGCGCGATCACCGTCGGCGATGCCGCGAATCGAGGCGAGTGCGCGACTCGCCGAAAAGGAAAGGGGCGTTCGCCGCGTGCCGGTCAGCGCCCGCAATAGTCGATCGCTCGGGCCAGCTCCGACTTCAGGTCGGGACGGCGCACGATACGATCGATGAAGCCGTGCTCGAGGAGGAATTCGCTGGTTTGGAATCCCTTGGGCAATTCGATCCGAATCGTGGCCTTGATCGTCCGCGGCCCGGCGAAGCCGATCAGGGCCTTCGGTTCGGCGAAAATGAGGTCGCCCAGCGAGGCGAAGCTGGCGGCTACGCCTCCCATGGTCGGATTGGTCAAAACCGAGATGAACAATCCGCCCGCCTTGTCGAACCGGCCCAAGGCCGCCGAGACCTTGGCCATTTGCATGAGGGAGAACATGCCTTCGTGCATGCGGGCGCCGCCGCCCGATCCCGAGACGATGATCAGCGGTAATCGTTGTTCCGTCGCCCGCTCGATCAGCCGGGTGAGCTTCTCGCCGACGACCGAGCCCATGCTTCCCATCAAAAACGCCGAATCGGTGACGCCGAAGGCGACGCGTCGGGCGCGGATCATTCCCATGCCCGTCACCGCAGCATCGCGCAAGCCGGTCTTCTTTTGTTCTCGAACCAGCCGTTCTTTGTACGGCGTTTTATCGACGAAGTTCAGCGGATCGCACGGTTCGAGGTCGGCGTCCCATTCTTCGAACGTGCCTTCGTCGAGGAGTTGTCGAATGCGTTCGCGGGCGGAGATGTACCAGTGATAGTCGCACTCGGGGCAAACGCCCAAACGACGCTCGACGTCCTTGCGGAACACGGTCGCCCGGCAGCCGGGGCAACGTACCCACAAGCCGGCAGGTACGCCGCGCTTGGGACGCTTGACCACATTCTGCCAGCTTTCGGCCTGGTCTTTTTTCGTCTTCGGCGCCGAATCGGCCATCGATATCCTCCCATCATCCGCCGGAGGGGGCGGACGGTCGTGTGCGCAATTTCCAACAGCCCACGTCGATTTGCGGACGTTCGAAAGTTCCCATTGTAGTCCGAGACGTAACCTCTTTCTTACCTAATCTTCGCCGTTTCGGCTACGTTGGTCGGACAAAATCGCCGTGAAACCTCTGTGGCAAGGGGGGCTGTTGCACCCAAGAAGAGTTACATGAAGCTCCAAACGGCAAAGAAGGAAGAGCTCGGCCGAAATGCCGCCAGCGGAACATCGATGATTTCATAGCTGCCGTGCCGGCTTTCCGACTTCCACAAGTCGCCCAGCTCGTCGCCGGCGAGCATCTGGTGGACGAGCGTCGCCAAGGGTTCGGGAACGATCAAGGCGATGTCGTCGTCGCTGCGGTGGTGTTTCTTGGCGATTCGGGCGAGGGCCTCGCGCAACCGCTGCCGCGCGTCGTCGAGCATCTCCCCCTCGGGGGGGCAGGTGATTTCGGGCTGGTCTTGCCAACGCCGATACACCTTCGGCTGGCGCGTCTTGATGTCTTCAATCAGCATCCCTTGCCACAGCCCGTAGTTGAAATTCTGCAAAGCGGGCAGCCGGCGCGGTTTCAGCGACAGGGCTTCGCCCAACAACTGAGCCGTTTCGGCGGCGGGGCGGCACGGCGAAAAGTACACCGCCTTGGGGGCCGAGGTCTCCTGCTTCATCCGTTCGACCATTGCGAGGACCTCGGCACGACCGCCTTCCGACAGCGGAATGTCGAGCCGGCCGCGCAGGCGACCTTGCTCTTCGTAGTCGGTAGCTCCCGGACGGATGATCCACAAGCGAGCCATGGCGATACCTATGTGCGAGCTCGAATCTTGTCGGTGAGCTCTTGAAACCGGTAAGGATAGTCGTCGTGCCCCAACAGTCCCGTTCCGACGATGAACATCGTGGCTCCGGCCGCGGCACAACGGCCGATCGTCGTACCTTTGGCGCCGCCGTCCACCGAGACCAGCAGCGTCTTGCCCACGAACGAGGAGACGTCGTAGGTCGTGCCGGCCGACGGGCTCGCGGTCTTGGTGGCCGCGGTGCCGGCGAGGAAGGCCGCCGAGGACTCGAGGATCTCCTCCAGCGGACCGGTGACCACCGCGGGGAGGTTGCCCTGGAAGGTCACCGACGTGGTGGCCTGGGGCGGCAGGGTATCGGTGATCGGGACGGTGATGTTGCCGCCCGAGCTGCTCACCACGCGGTGGCCCGTGCGGAGATCCACCAGCGCCCGGTCGCTGTCCACGCCGAACGTGCCCACGCGGGTGTAGAAGTTCTGCAAGCCGTCGGTCAACGTGAAGAAGCCGCGACCCTGGATCGCCACGTCGAGCGGCCGGCCGGTGGTCTGGAACGTTCCCTGGTTCGTGTTGAGGTCGATCGACGCGATCTGCGCGCCCAGGCCGATCTGCATCGGGTTGCGGCCGCCGAAGTTGCCCGACGGCGCCGATCCGGCCCGCACCGTGAAGCTGAGGATGTCGCTGAACGTCGCCCGCGAGGCCCAGTAGCCGGGCGTGCTCACGTTCGCGAGGTTGTTGCCGATGACGTCGATGTAGCGCTGATGCGTGCGCAGGCCGGAGAGGCCGGTGAACAGTGAGATCGTCGCCACGGTCGCCCTACCCCTTCTTGCCGTCCTTGCCGGAAGCGACTCCTGTGATCTGGCGCAGCGAGATCTCCTGGTCGCCGACCCTCACGCGCACCT
>CAYVVR010000026.1:0-14831 GCA_964454655.1 uncultured Planctomycetaceae bacterium
GTGCGCGGCGACGGCGAACCCCAGCCGGGCGTACATGCCGGAGCTGTACCGCTTCACCGGCGTGTCGAGAAATTCGTCGATGCCCGCGAAAGCGACGATCTCGTCGAACTTGGCGTCGATCTCTTTTTTTCGCATTCCCAAGATCGAGCCGTTGAGGTAGATGTTTTCGCGGCCGGTCAAGTCGGGATGAAATCCGGCGGCGATCTCGATCAGCGCCCGCAACCGCCCGTTCACGCGGAAACAGCCCCGGTTCGGCCGAATGATCTTCGCCAAGACCTTCAAAAGCGTGCTCTTCCCGGCACCGTTGGCGCCGACCAGCCCGAGCACTTCGCCCCGGCGGACCTCGAAACTCACGTCGCGCAGCGCCCAAAAGTCGCCTTCGGCCAACTCGTCCCGCCGCGGCCCGCGACCGGCAAGCCGCTTGGCGAGGGCCGGAATCAAGTCGCGCAGGCTGTCGTGGAACTCGCCGCGATGAAACTTCTTCCAGATTCCGCAGACTTCGACCGCGATGTCGCTCATCGGTGGCGTCTTTCGATCGGCAGGAAACAAGCGGGCATCAAATGTACTCGGCGAAGACGAACTCGAGTTTGTGGAACATCCGCCACGACAGAAAAAATCCGAGCACCGCCCACGCAGCGGCGTATGCCAAGTACCACGGTTGCCACGCGACGATTTCGGCACCGTTTTTCGCCTGCACCAACAGCGGCTGTAACAGGTCGTGGTGTTCGATGACGGCCAAACGAAGGCCTTCCAACAGCGGCGAAAGGGGATTGAGCATCATCCATTTCGCCCCGCGCGGACCGAAGAAATGCGGTTCGTAGAACACCGGCGTGAAGAAGATGCCGAAGGTCAAAATCACCTGCACCAGGTATTTCACATCTCGGAAGAACACGTTCGCACAGCTCAAAAACAAGGCCGCAGCCGCGGTAAACAGGATCAACAGCACGATCAGCAAGGGCGCCCAGAACAACGTCGGCGACCAGCGCAGCCCCGCGAACAACACCAAGAACACCGTCAGGAATGCACTTCCCACGGCGGTATCGAACACTTGCGTGACGACCGCCGAAAACGGGAAGGCTTCGCGTGGAAAGTAAACCTTGGTCACGAGCGTGATATTCGACGTCAGGCTGTTCGACGAGAACCCGAGCGCTCCGGCGAAGAAGGCCCAACCCAGTGCCTTGACCGACATTCCCGCCAGCCGCGGCGTATCGACCGGGTCGCCCGAAGCGTACGCCAAGGCGAATTTCACAAGGCACCCGGCGGCGACGACCATCAACGGCATGAACAATGCCCAGCCGAACCCCATCGCCGCTTGCTTGTAGCGAATGCGGATGTCTCGCAACACCATCTGGTACAACAGCTCGCGGTAATGAACCAGTTCGAGGAACATTTCCTTCCACAAGGCCCATTCGCCCGCGGCCGTCGTGTGAGAGAGGGCGTCGCCGGTACTCGCGGGAGCGGTCGGCTCCGACGACCGGCGTAAAGGCTCGGTCGTTTCGGCCCGGTCTTCGGTTGTGGTATCGAGGGTGTCGTGATTCATCGGAGGTCAGGTCGCGTATCCGAATTCGTCGACGGGATCGTCGTCGCCGTCGGTCGGGTCGGAATCGTCGAGTTCGAAATAGGCATCTTCGTCGACCGAAAGCTCATCGACGGCAGCTTCGGCCATCGTTTGCCGGTCGGAAGTCACTCGCAAGATGGCGGCTCCCAGCATCGCCACGTAATACGGCAATTCGAGCCACGTCACGCTGATGAACGAAACGGAGACCGCAAAACCCGCCAATGCCGCGATGACGCCGCGGCTCATGTGTTCCAACCAGGGATCGCCGAGCGGACCGTCTCTGCGGCAAAACGGCAACAGCCGCCACATCGTCAGCCCGTAGAACGCCGACAGCAAAAGCAGTCCGGGAATGCCCGCCTCGGCACCGGTTTGGAACCACAACGAGTGTGCTTGCATCCGCGGTAGGCCCATCTTCTCGGATTGGAGCGGCCAATGGTTCGCCCCCACGCCCAAGAACGGGTTGTCGCGGATCGTCTTCAAGCAGGCCTTCCATTGCTCGATGCGGCTGTTGGCCGACTGATCGCGTTCTTCCTCGTCGACGAAAATCGTCATGAACCGTTGTCGCACTTCGGGACCGGCCATGCGGTACGCCAGCGCCGCAGCCAAAAAGAACAGCAAGTAATAGCGCGGCGTCTTCGGGATCAGCATGAAGCCCGCGATTCCCGCCGCGATCAAGCCGAGCTGGCCGCCGCGGGAAAACGAAAACATGATCACGTGGGCCATCAGCACGGCCGAGCCGAAAGCCGCGAGCTTTGCGAGCAGCCGTTTTTCGGCCATTCCCAAGAAAAACGCCAGCACCGTGCCCGCCACCATTGCCGCGGCCATGCAGTTGTTGTCGAAGCCGCCGAACGTGTCGAGGACGACCCGGTTGAAGCCGTTGTAATAGCTTTGGTTGAAATCGAAGGCGAGATATCCCTGGCTGAGGACGATCACCCACGCCAGTTGCCGGAGCTTCGCTTTCGAGTCGATCAGCGTGATGCCCACCAAGAACGGCAACACGATCTTCGCCAGCGAGGTGACGTAGTGCTGCGCCAGCTCGACATGTTCGCAATAGACCAGCCCCAGGCTGACCCACGCCAAAAATCCGACCAGCAACGCGGCGATGGCGGTTCCACGTCCTAGGTTCCATTTGCCTCCGCCTTGGATCGCCCAGCCGACGAGCATGGCGACGGCGACGATGAAGCTGTATCGGCCCGGGCCCGCGGCACCGACCGACCAGTGCCACAGCGATTCGGGCTTGATGATTGCGTAGTGAATGTAGATGAACAGTCCGACCAGCGGATAAAACAGCGCAACCGCGGCGCCGAGATACGTCACCAGGTAAACGTATACGAGTCCGGCCATTGGGTTGCGTTATCTCGAAGGAGTCGAATCCGCAAAATGCGTCGGAGGATCAATCCCGCAAGGCGTAGCGAACGATGCACCACATCGCCTGGATGGCGTCGCCGGCACCGATCTTCTTGCCCTGTTGGTACGTGCGCCCGTGATAGCTGATGCCCATCTCGTAAATCCGGCAGCCGCGACGGGCGATCTTCGCCGTCAATTCGATTTCGATACCGAACCGATTTTCCTTCAAGGTGGGAAGGATGTCGGCCACCACCTCGCGGCGGAACGCCTTGTGGCAGGTTTCGACGTCGGTCAGGTTCAAGTCGGTGAACATGTTCGAAACCGTGGTAATGATCCGGTTGGCCACGTAGTGCCAAAAATACAGCACCCGGTGCGGCCCCGCGGCAATGAACCGTGATCCGTACACCACGTCGGCGGTGCCTTCGGCGATCGGCGCGACCAGCCGCAAGTATTCCTGCGGATCGTATTCCAAGTCGGCGTCTTGAATCACGATCACGTCGCCTTTCGCTTCGGCGAATGCCGTTCGCAAGGCGGCGCCTTTGCCGCGATTACGCTCGTGGCGCAACACGACCACGTTCGGATGATCGGTCCACGCGGTCAACTTCTTGGTCGTGCCGTCGGTCGAACCGTCGTCGACGACGATCACCTCTTTGTCGATCGGAACATCGAGCACACGTTGCAACACGGTGTCGATGGTCGCCACCTCGTTGAAGACGGGCATCACCACCGACAACTTGAAGTCGGGCGGAAAGCGATACCGGCCGCAACCGATCTGCTCGGCGTCTTGCAAGCTCTTGCCGCAATAGGGGCAGAACATGGGCCGATCCGGCGTTGCGGCGGCGTTTTCGGCTTTCGATTCGTCGGCGCTCATTTACCCGCGATCCCCGATTTCCGACACAGGACGATTCCGGCACGGCACGCGACGGCCGACCGGCAACAGGGGTGTTGCATTCGTCCATTTTCGCGCGGAACCGAGCGCCGGGCAATTCTTTCGGATCATCGATCGCCCGAATCCAATCCCAAAAGTGCATCGAGCGGCGCGAGCCGCGCCGACCACGTGTATCGCGTCTCCATCGTGCGGCGGGCGTTTTCGCCCAACGAGCGAGCATAATCGACGTCGGTGAACACGCGTTCGAGCGCCGCCACCCACTCCGACGGCGTGTCGGCCCGGCACACGTCTTCGCCCTCGCGGCAGTCGATTCCTTCCAACGCCTCGGGCGAGGCGACGACCGGCTTGGCCATCGCCATCGCTTCCAGCACCTTGTTTTGCACACCGCGGGCCACGCGCAGCGGAATCACGGCCGCAGTCGCGTCGGCCAGGTACGGCCGCACGTCGGGGACGTCGCCCACCAGTTCGACGCCTTCGCGCCGCGCGGCGGCGGCAACGGCCCCGCCGGCCCCGGCGCCTACGAGCCGAAACGTCGCGTTTTCAAACCGCTTGCGAATCGCCGGCCACACGTGCTGCGTGAACCAGCACACGCCGTCGACATTCGCCCGGTAGTCGAGGGCGCCGATGAAAACGCAACTCGGCGCAGGGTCGCTTGCCGGTTGTTTCGGCAAACGTACGAAGTTCGCGCCCGGCGAGAAATACTCGAGATCGACGCCGTTTTCGACGGCCGCCACGTTGCCGCCGTCGGTGAAGCTGCGGTAGACTTCGGCTTCGGCCTCACTCACCAGGCAGATCGCCGCCGCCCGCTCGGGCAACGACCGTTCGAGTTTCCGCAAACGCCGCCCTTCGAGCTCGAACAGCGGACGGAACACGCCGCCGGTCTTGGCCGCGTAGTCGAACCACTTTTGACTATCGACATCGACCAGGTCGACGATCACCGGGCAGCGCCGCCACAGGTTCGCGGCATCGGCGTATTGGACCATGCTCGAACAATAGACGATGACGGCGTCGTAGGCGGTCTCGGTCGTCCAGCGGCGAATCAGCCGTCGAAACTGCCCGTGCTTGAAAAGGCCTTCCGTCGCCGTTCGGCCCATCGCCAAGCTGAGCATTCCTTTCAGGTACCGTTGCTTGCCGAGCATCGGGGCGAAAGCAAACCGCCCGCATCGCGCACGCAACATCGTTTTCACGCGGTCGTCGACCGGCTCGTCGGCCAAGAAGGCCACATCGACCACCGCCCGCCGCGACAGATAGTCGAGCCAGTTGAACGCGCGAATGCGGTGCCCCCGGTTCGGCGGCGCCGGATTGCGATGGACCAAATACAGAATCCGCTTCATGCGGGCAGGTACTCCGCGGAAGCGACGTCGTGCGGCGACCGGTCGGCCAGCCACGCCTCGACGCAGCGATCCAGCCTATCCCACGAAAATGACGTCAAGAGCCGCTTCAGCTTGGCTTCCGTCGTGTGCAAGTTCACGTAGTGCCGAAACCGCGACATTCGCGAGGCGGCCGCAAGTCGCGGCTGGTTCGGATCGAGTTCCCATGGATGGACGTACACGACCACCGGCCGACGATCGCGCCTTTCGATTCGTCGCAACAAGCGACGGGTCACGAACCAGGGATACAACCGCAGGTAGCCGCCTCCGCCGACGGGCAATCGCATGCCGCACACGCGGGCGACGGTGCCGGGAACTTCGATCAACGTCCCCGCCGCACGCTCGATCCGATGAATTCGTAGCGGCGCGTCGGGAATGCCGTATCGGTCGTGAACGATCGGAAAGACGCTCGCATCGTAGCGAAAACCGCTTTCGACGAGCACATCCAAGGCCCACAGCGATCGGCGAGTGATCGAAAAGCTGGGGGCACGAAACGATCGGACGGGTTTCCCGGTGATCTCTTCCAACACATCCTTGCTGCGACGCAAGTCTTCGCGAAACTCTTCCGGCGATTGGTCGTACACCAGTTGGTGCCGGTCGCTGTGCGAGCCGATCTCGTGGCCCGCCTCGGCGATCTGCCGCACCAGTTCGCGGTGCCGTCGGGCGATCCAGCCGAGCACGAAAAACGTCGCCTGCACGCCGTGATCGGCCAGCAGTTCGAGGATACGCTCGGTCGGCCGCCGCACTCGCGACTCGAACGAATCCCACGTGTCAATCGGAACTCGGCGCGCAAAGCCTGAGACTTGGAAATATTCCTCGACGTCGAACGAGAGGATGTGTTTCACCGAAAAGTTCGTAAGACGTGTTTCCGCCGGCAGACAACCAAGAACGCCGACCGGCGAAGAAGAGACAAGCCCGGCGACCGAAAATGCGCTAACGCGGTTTGTGCGGTGCGGGAATGGTTTCGGAAGCGGCTTCCTGCGGCAACACCGAATGCGCTTTCCCGTTCTTGCCGTTGACGCGCGGCGTCGGAACTCCCGTGTCGGAGGCGCCGTTATGCTGCGTGGTTTCCGCCAGTTTCTTGGCGCGGCTGAACGCCCGGCGGAAGGTCGTGGGGCCGTCGAGGCGGACGGCAATCGGAGCGCGCATCCACGCGGGAACCGCGGCATCGCGTCGGATCCCCAACCACTTTGCGACCACCAACCCCGGCAACCGAATCATCTTGGCTGCGGTGCACAACATGATCCGCAAATCGAGCCACAACGTGGCGTGTTGTACGTACTCCAAGTCGAGCACGAGCTTTCGGCGAACGCTTTCGAGATCGGTGTCGGGCGGCAGGTTGATTTGGGCCAAGCCCGTGATGCCCGGCAACACGAGGTGCCGTGCGTCGTAGGCGGGAATCGTCTTTTTCAGGTCGTCCACGAAGTTCGGCCGTTCGGGACGCGGTCCCACGATCGTCATTTCGCCGCGCAACACGTTGTACAACTGCGGAAGTTCGTCCAAATGCGTCTTGCGGAGAAAACGACCGAACGGCGTGATCCGCGGATCGTCTTCATCGGTCCACACGGGACCGGTCCATTTTTCGGCGTCGTGTCGCATCGATCGCAGCTTGTACAGGCGAAAGATGCGGCCGTCCTTCCCCACCCGCTCTTGCACGTAGAAGGCCGGTCCCTTGCTGGTCAGCTTCACGAGAGCAGCCAACACGACGACGAGCGGCCAAATCAGCGCCCCGATCAGCAACGCCGCCAACCACCCCACGACAGGTTGAATCGCGAAGTAAGACGACCGGCGAATCGTGGGTAACGGAGGTTGTTTCTCTCGGGCGAAGGATGACGTCGAGGTGCGCACGGCGTCCGCACGGGCGACCCCCGAGTCGGTTGCAGCTTCGGTGGGGTGGAACATCGTTTCGACGAGGGCTCTCTTGCTGTGTGTTCCCAGAAACCCATTCTCTGGCCCGTTTGGCGACCGTGCCTACCGCTACAGAGCCCCAGGCTTGTACCTCTAGCCTCGGCGCGGCCAACAGAAGACCATACCCACCCCACACGGTGCAATCAAGCGTTGCGTTCCGTAAATTCGCTATTTTTCTTATTTCCGGCAGCATATCGGAGGCTGCCGGTCGCCGGAATGTGAAAATAGGCAAGATAACGACCGGCGACATTGGAAGTTCAGACCGGTTCGACGTCGAGCAGGTCCAACCGAATCGAGGCCCCCTTTTGGAGGAAGTGTACGGCGATGAGCAGGCGATCTTCGCCGTGCCGTCGAATAATGACACCTTCCATACCGGCCAACGAGCCGGTTTTGATGCGCACGCGGTCGCCCGGTTCAAGCTTGTCTTCGGGCAACAACGGCAACCCCGACTGGACCGCCCGATGTACCCGCTGAAGATCGGCGATCAGTTCTTCGGGATTTTTGACCTCGAGCGTGCGGGAAATGACGTTCGACTTGTACGCCAAATCGCGAGCTTGGCGGTCGCCGAACAAGAATACGTAGCCCGAAAACAGGGGGTTATATGACGTGCGGATGCGCCCGTTGCGCAGTCGATTTTTCTTCGGTACCAACGGACAATAGTGGCCGATCTCCCGCTGCCGCAGAAATCGCATGAGAACCTTCTCTTGTCGCGATTTCGTGTAGATGGCCCACCACTCGCCGTCGACCCCGGCAACCGGCGGCGATTCGAGCAGGTTTTCGGGGAAGATATCCGGTTCGCGTGGCAACGTGGGCATGACGGCAGGCCCTTGGATCTCCGTGAGTGGGCAATACGTCCATGAGGTATCGCGGCAGCGGCAATGCGTCCGGCCGCGGGGCTGTTTTCTTATAGTATATCGCACGTCGCGACGCTGGATCCATTCCACCCGATAGGAGGGGGTTAAAAGCGCGCACTCCGTTCTCTTCGGGTGTCCGATGCGCGCAAGTACGGCCCTCATTGTTGGTGATAACGTACCCAGTCAACGGGACTTACGATCATAGGCACCCGTTTCGTCCCGTTTGCGGCGAGTTGCTGCGCCCGACAAGACGCCTCCCTCGGCGTTGTTCCGAATCCAGCAATTTCCGCAGAGGGGTTGCCGGCTACTTCCCGACTCCTGCCAACCCCCTCCCCATGGTAAACCAAACGTCAAAATAAGCAACATACGATTGACCGGAAAAACTGGAACAAATAGGGTATCTGCGATCCAGGTTCGCGACGACCAGCACGGTCGGGTTGCGTTTCCGACGGGCCCCTCGTCCGTCGACGCAAAAGGGCGGTCGATCATTGTTTCAGTGTACCGGCGTGCAAAGGGGGGAACCATCCGCCGTTGAGGCGTTCCCTCGCCCCAACCGGGCGAGCCGTGTTTTGCGTGAAAGAACTTCCTTGCGACACGCGGTCGCTTCGAAGATACTGGGACGTACGCTTTGAATTCGAGCGTCGTCGCGTCGTATCCCTCCCGGTTTTTTCCCGCCTGTGGGCTTGCGCAATCGGCCGCGGGATTGTGTTCGCCTGCCCGTTTCCCACGAACGTCCGATCGACTTCGGTTGTATCCAATATCCAACCGTCTGCGATCGGACGCCGACGACGTTTTTCATCCTTCCTCGTACGCCAGCCAGGAGGTTGTCTCATGCCGGTCGCTTCATCGCTCGGTCGTATCTTGCCTCGTCGAACTTGGGTGCCCCTTCGGACCATCGCCGTATGGGTGATCGTCGTTTCGGGACTTGTCGGTTTCGCCGGTCGAAGTTGGGGCCAAGGGGCGAATCTCGACGGTGAACCGCGCGTCTTGCTCGACGCCGCCAAGGCCGACGCCTCGTGGTTCAAGACGAACCAAGGCACGATCGAAATTGCCGATACCGACGCGGGAAAGGCGGTCGTTCTCGGGTGGACGAGCGCCGACGCCTTGCCCGAGTTGAAACTTACCGCCAAAGAAACGTGGGATCTCAGCCGGTTCTGGTACGTGTCGGTCGACGTGGCGAACCCCGGCGAGTCGATCGTCCGCGTGAAGATCAAGGCCAATAGTCGCGATCCCAAATGGCAGACGAACGAGCGCGAATACGTGTTGTATCCCGGCGAACGGGCGATGGTCCGCATGCCCTTGATCCGCCGTTTGCCCGACGAATTGAAAGACGACCTTTTCGGCATGCGCGGCTTTCCCGACGGCTACGAGCCGGACGACGGCGACTATCCGCGCCGCGGCCTGAACGTGGCGAAGCTCAAGCAAGTGATGTTCGGACCGTCGGGGCTGGCGGCCTCGGGCAAACTCTACTTGTATCGGATCGTCGCCGAAGGCACGTATCGAGCACCGCCTTGGGCCGAAGGCGATACGTCGATGTTGTTTCCCTTGATCGACCGGTTCGGACAGTACAAGCATCGCGATTGGCCCGGTAAGATCCACGCGACCGAAGATTTCGCCCGCCGAATCGACGCCGAGGAACAAGACCTGGCCGCCAACCCGGGGCCGAAAGCGTGGGACAAGTTCGGCGGTTGGGCGACCGGCCCGCAGCTCGAAGCGACGGGTCATTTCCGCGTGCAGAAGTACGACGGCAAGTGGTGGTTTGTCGATCCCGAGGGGCACTTGTTCTGGTCGCACGGGATCGATTGCGTGGGGCCGAACGGCGCCGTCACCCCTATCGACGACCGCGAACACTATTTCGAGTTCTTGCCCGACGAAGGCCCGTTTGCCGCGTTTTACACGACCGGCCACGGCGCACCGCACGGATACTATCAGAACAAGAATCCCTATCGCGCCTACGCGTTTTCGCAAGCCAACCTTTTCCGCAAGTACGGACCGCAATGGCGAACACGGTATGCCGACGTGGTCCATCGCCGACTGCGCAGTTGGGGCGTGAACACGATCGGAAATTGGTCCGACCGCGACATCGCGGCCCTCGATCGAACCCCCTACGTGACGACGCTGAGCACGAAGTCTCGGAACATCGAAGGATCGAGCGGCTACTGGGGCAAGTTCCCCGATCCGTTCGCCGTCGAGTTCGTCGAGACGATCAACCGTTGGATTCGGCTGCAAGCCGAAAAGACCGGACGCGACCCGTGGTGTATCGGCTACTTCGTCGACAATGAAATGAGTTGGGGGGACGATACCTCGTTGGCCGTGGCCACGTTGCAATCGCCCGCCGATCAACCGGCCAAAAAGGTGTTCATCGACGACTTGAAGGCCAAGTACGGCTCGATCGACAAGCTGAACGAAGCCTGGGGAACCGAGTACGCCTCGTGGAAGGCGATGCTCGAATCCACCGACGCTCCCGACAAGGAAAAGGCCGCAGAGGACCTCGGCGCGTTCTACACCAAGATCGCCGAAACGTATTTCCGAACCGTGGCCGAGGCGTTGCACAAGCACGCGCCGGGCAAGCTGTACCTAGGATGCCGCTTCGCTCGGGTCAACGATCGGGCGGCGAAGGCGGCCGCCAAGTATTGCGACGTCGTCAGCTACAATCGCTACCAGGTCGACGTGGCCGAGCTTGCACTGCCCGAGGGAATCGACAAGCCGATCATCATCGGCGAGTTCCACTTCGGGGCGCTCGACCGCGGCATGTTTTGCATGGGCCTACGGATGACGGCGAACCAAGACGACCGGGCCGAGGCCTATCGCCGTTACGTTCGTTCGGCCCTCGACAATCCGGCCATCGTGGGCACGCACTGGTTCCAGTACATGAACCAGGCGACCACGGGGCGCTTCGACGGCGAGAATTACCAGATCGGCTTCGTCGACGTGTGCGACACGCCGAACCCCGAGATCGTTCAGGCGGCGCGGGAGATCGGGGCCGAGATGTATCGTCGCCGGGCCGGCAAGTGACTCCCGCTATTCGTTCTTCCGCCCGACGTAGTCGGGAACCTCGATCTTCAAGACCGCTTCGTGGTCGGGGTCGATCAACTGAACGCTGATCCATCCGGGCGGTCGTTCGAGCAAGAACGGCTGCCCGGTCATCGGATTGGTGCGTTTCGCGCCGTCGGCGTGTCCTAGAGCCCGCTCCAGTGCCAGCAACCATCCCTCGCACAACGCGCGATCGCGGCATTGAAGCCGTACCTCTTCCCGCAACGGCGGCAAGAGAAGGAACCCCGACACCAACGGATACTCGGGCGTGTCGCGCTTCGCGTTCAGCGCTTCTTCGATCGATCGAATCACTTCACTGCGTCGGGCATAGGGCAGCTCGGCCGAATCGATCACCTTGCGCATGGCTTGAAGATAGAACCATTCGTCGGCGTCGGCTCGCTCCATGGCCAGCCGCGGCACGTCTTCGAGCGTGCCGAGTTCGGCAAAATGGCGCACTTCGGCGTCGGTAAGCAGATCGAACAACCGACCTTGGCGGACGACTTCGAACGCGTGCAGCCCCAGCGCCCGTTCGCCGATCCACGCCGAAGCGTCGCTCGGCCAATTGCGCACGTCGGTCAGCAAACGACGGTAAAGTCGTTCGGCCAAGGCGGGATCGGCTTTCGGGTGCGCGAACAACGCCTGCATTCCCAAAAGGGCTTCGGCCCGCAAAATCGCCGCACGCACCCGCGTGATCGGATGCGGCGGTTGCGACAAACAGGCGGCGATCTGCAAGACGACGCTCAAGCAGTCGAAGGCTTCCGCCGGTTGATCGGCGGCCAGGGCCTCGACGGCGGCGAACAATTCGAGCCGGGCCGCGATCGACGCCGCGTCGAGAAACACCAGATCGTCGCCGTATCCTGCGGTGTAACGAATCGGAAACACGCACTGCGGCCGATCGAGGGCGTCGCGGACGGCCTTCCGTTGGTCGGCGTAGCGCGTGATCAGGCGGTGGGCTTCGTCGGCCGAACCGGTCGGAAATCGAAAATCGCTGCCCGGCAGAAGTTCCTCTGTTTGCGCCCAGATCGCGGGAAGCCGAAACGTCGGAAACAAATCGTCGAACACCGCGGCAACGTTTTCTTCGGGCGGGGGTAACGCACGCATCAATTGTTCGGGCGTGCCCTGCTCTTCGATGATGCGCGCCAGCTCTTCCCGCAGCCGCAAGTCGGGTGAATGCCGGATGCCCGGCAGCTCACCGAGCGTTTCGACCAGCGGTTTCGGCGGCGGTTCTTCCGGTTCGGGACGACGACAACCGATCGACAGCGCAAGGCCCACCGACAGCGAGACGACCCACCACGGGCAAAGCAACCCGCCGTGATGGATTGTTTGAACTGCCGAAGACATTCGTCGCATCGTCGCTTGCCGTCTACAAGGGAAAACGTAAACCGAAGTCTCGTCGAGCCTCGCGAATTCGCTCCGCAACAGGCGTGTTCCGCATATCGCACGCCGCGAAGCACGTACCTTCGCTTCCGCGTATTGTTTCCGAGAATCGATTTTCCGCAATAGCAGTTTGAAAAACAGCCGCTGTCGCCGATGCGGGCTGCGTCCGGTTGCGGTGATAACCGTAAGCACCTCGCGACGTGCCTTGCTGTGCAACTTTTCCGGTTCGCAAGTCGCGGCATCCTTTGGCATACGCCGATTGCGACGACTATAATCATCCGTTGCGCGCCGGGAGCTGGTGGTGTGACGGCAATGTCGGCGATACTCGACTTTACCAAGGGAGGATCCACACGATGCGCAAGCGATTGGGAACGGTGATGTTGATGCTGGGGGCGTTGCTGCTGGTCGGATGTCCCAAGCCCGAGCAACCGGCGCAGCAAGGCGAGGGCGAGTCGGCCGCGAAGACGGAACTTTTGATCTTGTGCGGCACGTCCTTCCGCCCGCCCACCGAAAAGCTCGTCGAAATGTTCGAAAAAGAGCATCCCGAAATCGACGTGCTGCTGAGCTTCGGCGGTTCCGAAGACCATCTGCCGCACGTGCAGGCCAAGGCCCAGGGCGATTTGTACGTGACGCACGACCCGTACATGCAGTACACCGAAGAGGCGGGTGCGATGCTGCGGTGGGTACAAGTGGGCTATCTTTGCCCCGTGCTGGTCGTCCAAAAAGGGAATCCCAAGAACATCCAGTCGATCGACGACTTGACCAAGGAGGGCATTCAGGTCGCGCTGCCGAACCCCGATTACTCGACCTGCGGCGAAATGGTCTTTGCGCTGCTCGAGAAAAAGGGCATCAAGGACGCCGTGTTGAAAAACGTCGGAAACGCCATGTTCCGCTCGCACGCCGATATCGGTAAGCAACTCAAGTTGGGCCACGCCGATGCGGGCATCATGTGGAACGGCGTCGCGAACGAGTACCTCGACGCGATCGACATCGTGCCCACGCCGTACGAGTACGACGAGCAAATCCGCGTCGGCGTCATCGGGCTGTCGTACACGAAGCATCCCGACGAAGTCGAAGCCTTCTTGAAGTTCGCCGAAGAACACGGGCAAGAAGTGTTCAAGGAAAGCGGCTACTTGAAGTACGAACCCGAAGCCGATTCGGGCGACGCCGAAACGCCCGCCGCAGAATGACGTGAAACCGCGTTACGTGGCCGAATACGAACATCGCCCGGGGCGCGAACATGCCGCATCCCGGGCGATTTCCTTTTTAAGATTCGGTCGTCTTGCACCTCACCGCGGAATCAGGTTCAAATCGAGGCCGAACACCCACAGCATCAAAGCCAGCAGCAAGAACAGGCCCAAGTACGACAGGCCGACGAACACCCGCTCGTCGGGCGGCTTGCGGAAGATCGCCTCGTACAGCAAGAAGACCATGTGTCCGCCGTCGAGAACGGGAATCGGCAAGAAGTTCAACACCGCGAGGTTCGCGCTCAAAAACGCCAAGAACAGCAAGTAACGGCCGAAGCCCTGCGAGGCCATCCGGTAGGCGTAGCCGACCAGACCGATCGGACCGGTCATCGCGCGGGGAGAAACATCGCCGCTACCCAACCGTTCGAGCATTCGGTAAACGACCGTGATCGCGTCGAGCGTCTCTTTGCCGCCGAGAACGATCGCCTCACCCAATCCGGCGCGAACGGTGTACGTGTCGTCGGCGAAGTACAGCCCTCGATCCGGGAAATGCCACGTAGGATCGGGAACCGGATGCAACCGCGTCTCGAACAGCTTGCCGTTCCGGCGAACGACCAATTCGACGGTCGTCTCGGGCAGTGTTTCTTGGACGACCGCGATCATCGCCGGCCACGTGGCGAAATCGCGGCTTTCGGGATCGTCGAAGACCAACGTCCGCTCGGGTTGCTGAAAACCGGCGTCGGGATACTTTTCGGCGATCGTTTGCGGATCGGGAGGAACGACCCGAGCGCTGATGATTTCGTCGCCCGGTTCCAGCGGCGGCGACGCGTCGCCCTCCGACGCGCCGTCGTCGATTCGCGTTTGCGCGGCGATTTCACGAACGCCTTTCACCCGCGGCAACACCTCGATCGTCAGGCCCCATTGCGGAATCTCGAGGCGGCTTTCGGCGGCGTACAATTGGGCGAAATTCTCGGCCGGCACCAACGGCAACTCGATCGTCCGTTGCGAGCCGTCTTTTTCGAGCGTCACTTCGGCCGTGCCGTCTTCGACCGCTCGGGCGGCCTGTTGCAGGTAGTACGGCAACCGCATCGGGTCGCCATCCCACGGGTCGTACCCCTCGATCGTCACCGCGGTGATCGTCTCGCCGGGCGTCACGCCGTTTGCTTCGGCGATCGAACCGGGTTTGACGGCGGCCACGGGACCGGGCGTCGTCACCAACCCCAAACAACGCACCGGCTGCGGCGGCAGTTCGACTTCGAACGTCTTTTCGCCCGAGGCCGACCGACGCTCGATCGTCAATCGAACCGG
>CAYVVR010000027.1:0-14798 GCA_964454655.1 uncultured Planctomycetaceae bacterium
CGTCAAGGCCGCGACGTAAGTTCGATGGCTGCGTATCAGTGCCGTAAGGACAGCTGAGCGTTGCGATGGCGTTCCGTGCCGAAATATCGCATCCAGCACGATGCCGCCGATTTCCGGGGAGGCGGCCAGTGCATAGCGCAGGGCCTGCTGCGAAATACCACGAGAACCGCTTAGGCCGGCTCGGGCCACTCGGTCGGCCGTTCGACGATCGAAGCATTTCCGGCGGACGAGCTCGGCAATCGCCAGGCATTTGGCGTCTTCGGGGCCATCTTCGAGAACGTCGGCAATGTCGTCGGGTGTCCAGGCCGCAGCGGTGGTCTTGCGGAGTTCCTCTCTCAGGGGACCATGCACCCAATGCCAAAGGGTGAAACAGGTCCATGCCGCCCCTTCGACGACGGCGCCTTCGTAGACGACCGGTGTCGGCGAGCTCACCGCGTCGGCGGGCATGGTCGTTCCGGAATGCTCCGGAAAGACGAAGGCATCCAGGTTCCGCAACGGCGAATCGGGGTCGGCCAAAATCGTATCGAGCTTGCGATAATCGGCGTCGGTGAATGGTTTTCCGTCGGCTTTTTCCAAGTGCATGCCCGGCTTGACGGTGAAACGTTCGTAGTTGCCCAAGGGGTCCCAAAACAATTGGACGGGCACCGCCCGGCACACGCCGTCGATGCAGAACACGGAAAGTACCTGCACGCGATAGCCCGAAATGTGGCCCTTCGCGTCGCGTTCGATGGCAACCGTGCAGGCAACCGGATTCTCACCCATCCCGGGATGATGGACCTCGACGACGAATTCGTCGGTCGATTCCCTTGCGGCTGCCGGTCGAGCGCCGACGACGATGTACGAACAGCCCGCAACCACGCCGATGCACCAACCGATCAGCATCGACCGGGCGGCGTCACGGATTCTCGTAGCAACGAATCTCGAAGAGTTTCGCATGCGGGTGTCCGTAGGTTTCCTTCAGTCGAATACGAACGGCCGTGGCCCGCACTTTGTCGAAGGTGAAACGTACGAGCCGCGTTTGGTTTTCGTCGCGGGCGCCGACTTCGACCCAGCGACCGTCGACCCGCACATCGGCCGCCAGCGATTTCATCAGTTCGGGAGGAACACCGCGAATGTGATTCGCCCGCGGCGTCTTTCGAAGCATGAAGTCGCGATGCACGTTCGTGTCGCACTTGATATCGATTCGCGATAATGCGACAGGCGACTCCCATTCCAGTTGAACTTCGGCGGGAAGTCCGTCGGATTGCCAATGGTGGATTTTCCCCTTGAAATCGCGCGACATGCCGTCGGTCAGGTTTGCGGCGTCGCCGCTTGTCGTCGAGTCGGCGAAGATGGCTGTCGCCTTGCGGGCGAGGTCGAGCGGATCGCGAGAAGGGCGGTTGGGGATGAACGCGTCGTCGCGGAGCAGTTGCTCTTGTAGCTCGTTGATGTGCGTCTTTGCCAACTCGCGAGGAAAAGTTTCGTGCCGCATGCACAATGCAGCGGCCGTCCCGACGGCTTGCCCCATCACCGCGCAAGTCGCCATCACACGCGTCGAAGAAAGGGCAATGTGCGTTTGGCTGATGTTGCGACCGGCGAAGAGCAGGTTCCTCAAGTCTCGGGAATACAGGCAACGGAACGGGATCTCGTAGACTTCGTCGAAGTGGTAATGGAAGAAACTCGGCGGATCGTCGGGGTTCTCGATGCCGCCGGGACAGTGTTCGTCGAGCGACCATCCCCCATAGGCGACGGCGTCGTGGAAGTGACGGTTTTCGACCAGATCGCGTTCCGACAGGATGTAATCGCCGATGAACCGGCGCGATTCGCGACGTCCGGGCAGCGAACCGATCCATTCGAGGGCGTAATTGGCCGCTTCGGGATACTTGCCCGAGTTCTTGATGTAGTCCCACACGCCGTGCGCGTATCCCAAAAGTTTGTGCCGAATGGTTTCGTAATCGGCGATGATGTCGTCGTCGCTGCCGAGTTCCACCCACCAGTAGCCGTCTTCGAACGTCTTGATCGTCCGTTTGTTCGCTTTCGATGGGTCGTACTTGATGGCAAATGACGGCGGCGTATAGGGGATCGGACGCCCCATGTCACGGCCGTGCAACAGAATGCTGGCCCCCATCTGCCAGCCGTCGGCCTTTTCGGGTGCATACTGTTCGTTGAATTCCGATCGGGCTTCGCGGCCGGTGCGATAGGTGGCCCCGGCGGCCGCGGCCAAGAGCCCGTCGCCCGAGCAGTCGATGAAGTACTTCGCGTCGATGATCAGTTCCGTTTCCGTCGTTCCCTGCCAACACACGGCGGATCGGATCACGTCGCCGTCGACGACCGCGTCGATCGCCTGCGTGTTGAGCATGACCGTCAACAACGGTTCGCGAACCACGAGGTCGTAGATGACATGATCCCAAACCGAATACGATTCTTGCGGGTTATAGAACCGATTGGCCAGCAGGATTTCTTCGATGATGCCGGTTTCACGTTCCGGAAAACCGCCCTTGCGCCGCGCACCGTTGACGTTTACCCGAATTTCACTCGATGCGTTGCCGCCCAACACCGGGCGATCTTGCACGAGCACGGTTTTCGCGCCGTTGCGGGCGGAAGCGATCGCCGCACAAACACCGGCCATTCCCCCGCCGATCACGGCGACATCGTATTGTTCGCGTCGCCGGCGGACGGGCTTTCGCATGCGGCCCGTCTCGACGTCGTACCAGCGATCGGCTATGCGTTCTCCCTGGTCGTTGACGGGCGCCGCCCCTTGGGCAATCAACGGCACCATTCCACCGAAACCGATCGCGCCTACCGAGCCTTGCAAAAACTTACGGCGTTTCATCGTACGTTCTCTTGTTGGTGAAAACGAACAAGTCGAGATTCACGTCGGTGAGCGTGCACGCGATCAGCCGGACCCGGGCTGGAATTCACGAGAGCTTCAGGCAGTCCGGCCCGTTTCGGCGTTCGCTTCGACGGCCTTTCGGATACGTGCACCGGCCTCGTCCAGCAAGGCTAGCATTGCCTGCCTGGCTTCCTGCGCACGGCGATTGCACACGGCGTCGAGAACTTTGCGGTGAATCGGTAAGGAGGCTTGATTGTCTGCCGCTTGGCGGTTGGTGACTCGCAGGCTGTTTTCCAACGACGTGCTGATGACGTTGGCCACGGGCCCGAATAGTGGGTTGCCGGTTGCGTTCAGAATGGCGACGTGAAAGCGTTTGTCGGCCTCTAGAAAGTCGGCGACGCTTTCGGCGGCCTCTTCCATTTCGGCAAACGCTTGGCGAATTTGGGCCAGGTGTTCGTCACCGGCGCGTTCTGCGGCCATTGCGGCAGCAGCCGGCTCGAAGATTTGCCGAAATTCGGTCAAGTGAAACAGGTACCGGCCGTCGGGATCGGTTCCCGCCTGCCACGCGAGTACCTCGGGGTCGAGAAAATTCCAATCACAGACCGGGCGAACGATCGTGCCTCGCTTGGCCCTGGATTCTACCAATCCCTTGGCTGCCAACGATTTGATCGCCTCGCGCACGACGGTCCGGCTTACGCCCAGCTCGTCGCACAAGGCCCACTCTTGGGGGAGCGACTCTCCGGGCCGCACTTGGCCGGAAAGGATCCGCAGACCCAAGTCGTGCACAACCTGCCCGCATAGATTTCGATGCTCGCGAGAAATCCTCATGCCTACCTCTCTCGAGTAGGTTTCGGTCATATTGTATTATGATAGCCCGCGGCCGGCTCACGGCCAAGTGTTGCGCAGACGGTCATCGGGGAAACGGAAGAGACCTTCGACCGGAAACGGCTTTCGATCGACAAGACGGGGTTACTCGCCGAGTTGCTTTTCGAGCTCGGCGTCAATCGCTTCAGCGGTCGGAGGAAGGGCGTCCACTCCGAAGGCGGCCGCCAGATTGCCTTCCGGATCGTACAGTCGAAGGTGGGGTAGGGCACCCCCGGCGATTTCGAGGTTTTCGAACGCCTCCATCGAGATGCCTTCACGCACGCAGTAGGCCGTACCGGCGTAGCCGCTTTGGGATAGGACGCGGGCGATTTCGTCTTTTTGCGCTGCGTCGTCGATGGCCACGGGCATCACGACCAACTTGTCGGCGAATTTCTTTCCAACCGAAACGGTATGCGGAAGAAGCTCGCGGCAGGGAACGCACCAAGTTCCCCAAAAATCGACCAACACCCATTTGCCCCTCTGGGCATCAAGCAGCGATTGGAAATCGGCAGTCGAGATGATTTCGACGGTGACCGTCGCTGCAACGTCGTTCGCTTGTGTTTCGGAAGTCGGCTCATCAGGCGAAGAAGAGGGTAACGCCGTGTTCTTGGCGGCATCGGCGGCCTGGGTGGGGGAATCGAGCGTTGACGGCTTAGAGGAATCGCCCGCCTTTTCACAGCCGGTGCTTGCCAAAAACAACAACGCGAGCAACGGCAAACCCCACCGGTAGACTCGATTTCGTGACAGCATGTTCACGAGCACTCTCCCTCGCAGTTCGAACTCCGTTTCCAGTTTCTTGCCGAAAAGCGATCGTGCCACGTTCGCAATCTTCAGAAATGAGGACGACAGCGACCCCGTCGAAGCGTCGCTGTCGTCTCGTTGTTCCTAACCGATCATCGCCGCTTTGGTGCGTCATTCGTACTTGATGCCGCACCCGAAGGGCTTCGTTTGCGCCGGATCGGGTTTCTTGCCTGCCAGCAAGGCGTCGATCGCATTTCGCAGGTAGGGTGTTTTCACCTTGTCGGGGGCCATGTTGTCGTCGACGGCCCCGATGTACGCGACTTTCCGCTTTGCATCGAGCACGAACACGTGCGGCGTGACGGTCGCCCCGAACGCATGACCGATCTTTTGCGACGAGTCATACAGGTACGGGAAATTGAACCCTTTTTCCTTGGCACGCGCTTTCATTTGGTCGAGTCGATCGGCGGGCAGATTGTTCACGTTGATCGCCACCAGCTGCACGCCTTTGTCCTTGTAATCTTTTTGCAGGGCGATCAATCGATCTTCATACGCCCGGGCAACGGGGCAGTGATTGCACGTGAACACGACGACCACGACTTTGGCATCCTTGTATTCGGCAAGGGAATGTTCCTTGTCGTCGATGCCGATGATTCCTTTCCACTGGGGAGCGGGATCACCCACCTTGACGCCTTCCGCTCGCGCACACGAAACTCCTAGCACGAGTGCCAAACAGGCCAACGAAACCGACCATTTCCACGTTCGCATCACCACACCTCCACAGGGCAAATAAGGCTTCGATCCACAAATGGACCGGACGGACGATGCTCTCCGACGTCGATTCCCGCGTATCGACGGTCCGGAGTGCACATCATCCTTTGCACTGGGCGGGATCGGGTCAATCCCCAGATGGTGCCGTGTCATGATTTTGTCGGCGAAATAGCATTCGGCGATGCTCCCGTGTTTTTACGTGACGCCAAGGTCGCAAATGGGAGCATCACCTGAGGGCGGTTTCGCAAGATCACCGTCCTTCCTGTTCGTAGATGGTCTGAAACTCTTGTTCCAAAGCCTTGGCGATCTCGGGATGCTCTTCGATTACGTTGTGCTTCTCGCTGGGATCGGTCTTCAGGTTGAACAGTTGGTATGGTCGCTCAAAAGGTTTTCCTTTGGGGGCTTCGCGACCGCCCGATCCGTTGGAAAGCACGAGTTTCCATTCGCCTTTGCGGATGGCGAACGTGCCGTTGACCGAATGATGAATCACCGGTGGACGCGGTGATTCAGGCCGTTGACCCAACAGTTGTGGCAGAAAGCTGTAGCTGTCGGGCGCCGCTCCCTCCGGCACGTTCGCGCCGAGCAGTTCGGCTGCGGTTGCAAAGAAATCGGTGAGGCAAATCGTGTCGGCGCATTGCGACCCCGGTTCGACGACGCCGGGCCAGCGGACGAAGAACGGCACGTGATGGCCCCCTTCCCAAATATCGGCCTTGGTTCCACGGAAGATATAGTTGGCCGTGTGATGATCGGCACGATACGCCTGAATGGAAGGATCGTCGACGTGATCGCGTTCGTTCGGATCGTCTCGTCGAAACATGAAAGATCCGTTGTCGCTGGTGTAAATCACCAAGGTGTTTTCGGCGATTCCCAATTCATCCAGCGTGTTCAAGACTTGCCCGACGGTCCAGTCGACCTGGTGAACGAAGTCGCCGTACGGTCCCAAGTCGGTCGAGCCCACGAACCGGCGGTGCGGCCACACGGGCTTATGGGGGGCCGTCATCGGAAAATACAAGAAAAACGGCTTTTCCGGTTCAGCGGCGGCACGCTTCAAAAATGCCTGGGCTTCGGCCAACAAATGGTCGAGACACTCTTCCAACACGAAGTTTTCGGCTCGCGGGCCCTTGCGCACGTACCGTGGAAACGGTTGTGCCGGCTGTTCCAACGTGGGCACCTGCACGACCACGCCGTTACTGACGTACACGTACGGAAACATGTCGGCCGAAGCCGGAACGATGTGCGAGAAAGCAAAACCGAGCTTTTCCGGGCCGTAATCGATCGGTTTGGTGAAGTCGATCGTGCCGTCGCTGGTGCGGGCGAACCCCAAGCCCAGGTGCCATTTGCCGACGATCCCGCACTGATACCCCTGCGACGTCAGAAACGAGGCCACCGTCGGACGATCTCGCTCGATCAACGGCGGCGATTCTCCGAAAAGCACGCCCGACTTCAGGCGGCTTCGCCAGCAATAGCGACCGGTTACCAGGCCGTACCGCGTCGGGGTACAAACTGCCGAGGGCGTGTGCGCGTCGGTAAACGTCATGCCCGAACGTGCCAATCGATTGAGGTTCGGGGTGGGAATCTTCGATTGGGGATTCAGGGCCTGCACGTCGCCGTAGCCCATATCGTCGGCCAAAATGAAGACGATGTTTGGGCGTTTCGGCGGTTCGGAGGAAGCGGCGTGAGCCGTTTGAACCGAGACATACGCCGCACAAAACAGGGCGGCGAACAAACCAATACGATGCTGCATCGTACGGCTCCTTTCCAAAGCATTCTCGAGTTGGGGGGACTTTATTGGACGAACGGAACGTTGCGTTCACTTTTGCTTCGAGGGAAGCATGATTTTCGAAGCAAATTCCGTCCAGACTTCGACCATCTTCGCTGTTTTTTCCGGCATTGTTGCCGCTAGATTGTTCGTTTCGCTTCGGTCTTTAGCCAAGTTGTACAACTCCCAATCGCCGTCGGCGCGGGCGACGATCTTCCAATCGCCCATCCGCAGGGCCTTGTTCCCGATGTGTTCCCAAAACAGGAATTCCCGATCGACAGGTACGTCGTTGGCAAACGTGTTCAGCAGGCTCACCCCGTGAGGTTTGGCGACGGGAAGCCCGTTCACCTCTTCGGGGATCGAAGCATCCGTCAAATCGACGATCGTGGGCACGACGTCGATTACGTGTCCGACGGCGTGGCGCAATGCACCTCGGTCGCGGATACCGTTCGGCCACGAAACGATAAACGGGGTGGCGATACCCCCTTCGTGTTCCCACGATTTATGCAGCCGGAACGGAGTGTTGGAGAACGTCGACCATCCCGGGCCTAGGCACAGAAAGGTCGGGCCGGAACCGGGGGGTGCGTTCGGGTCGTGGCGGTCGCCCCGGATGATCTGTTCGGCGCTGGCACCATTGTCGGAAAGAACCATGATCACCGTGTCGTCGCGCACGCCCATCGCGTCGAGCTGTTCGAGAATGCGGCCGACTTCGGTATCGATACGATGGACCATGGCGGCGTGGATGGCCATTTTCGTCGCCTGGAATCGCTTTTGCTCGTCGGTCAGAGAATCCCACGCGACGGCGTGTCCGCACTCGCCGGGCCCGATCTGGGATTGGAGTTCTTTTTCCGGCAGGTTCCACGGCGGAATGATGTCGGGATCACGCGGCGACAACGGGCAATCGACGATGCCCATTTCACGCATGCGTTGCCACCGCTCCTTGCGCATCACGTCCCATCCGCGCAAGTACCGATCGCGGTACCGGGCAATATCTTCGGGTGGGGCGTGCAGCGGGAAGTGCGGCGTCGTGTAGGCGACGTACAAGAAGAACGGACGGTTCCGGTACTTTTCGGCGTGTTCGCGGAGATACTTCAGCCCGTAGTCGGTGATGGCGGTGGTCGTGTAGTAACCTGAGCCGGGCTTGACCGGCGGTAACGGCTTACCGTCCTCCTGATGTTGTTTCGGATAAAAGTTTCGGTTGTGATCGTCGAGTTGATAGGTGTGATCGAATCCTCGGTCGACGGCACGTTCGCCACGAATGTGCCACTTTCCCGTGTGATACGTGCGGTATCCCAGCGGCTTCAAGAGTTCGGGCAACAGGCGTGTTGCGGCGTCTTTCCGCTTGCCCATGTGGATGTCTTCGGCGTAATGATGATAAAGCCCCGTCAACAGCGAAACACGCGTCGTCCAACATCGCGAGGTGTTGTAGAACTGCGTGTAACGAATACCCGCCGAGGCCAACGAGTCGATGTGAGGCGTCTCGATTTCGCCTCCGTAACATCCGAGGTCGGAGAAGCCCATATCGTCGGCCATGATGATGACGATGTTGGGGCGAGTGGGCTCTTGGGCCTCGGATCGTGAACCGAATACCCATGCGGCTGTGAGTGCAACGCCCAAGATGCAAAGCCTCGGTGCTTGTATGAATCGCATGTCGGAGTCTCTCAAATCGTTGGAGAAAATCGGAAATCGGTCGTTGGACCACGGCGTTGGTTAAGTGTACGCGAAGGTTCCATTCGCACACATTCCCCAATGATAATCCCGCATGTCTTGTGCGGAAACAAACGGCTGCCGTCTTGCACGACTGGCGCACGGCGACCGCACGATTGTCGATTGTCGACAACTTGTGTGCCTCCCCTCTTGCGAAGGGGCTGGTTTTGCGACATTTTTGTCTGCCAAAGGCTGGAATCGCCCGTCGAACCGAGTAAAATCCAGCCAAGTCGACGAGTGGTGGGAACCTCAACCAACCGGTGATTTTCGGCTCTACAGAGGCGGTTTCCCTTCGGCCCCGTTGGAACAATCCAGAAAAAGATTCCGGCGAGCAGCCGGATTTCGGTTCGTCGGTCGGTCCGACGAACGCCATAACGCGGTGTGGAATGGGGGCGTGCCTTGCCGCCACGGTTGGCCGGTAGTGCACTGCCCGACGCTTTCGGGACAAAGGGACTTCTAAGCCGGAAGAGAAGAGCAGTCGCGACGCCGACGATCTGCGCTGTGTGTGGTCGGCCTGATCGCGATTGCTGTGTTGCGCGTCTTGTTTGCGCAACATCGATCGGCTTCTGCCGTTTCTTTGCACCCAAGCGCCCACACCGATTTTCGTCGGGATGTTGCATCCGGGAGTGTTCGCTATGGAAAACGGTCGCGTCATGAATCGATGGTGGGTCGTCATCGGAGCCGTCGTGATCCAGCTATGCTTGGGCGTCATCTACGCCTGGAGCGTTTTTACGCCGGTCTTGACCGAAGCGCCGTACAACTTCACGAAGGTGCAAACGCAGGTCATTTTCTCCGTCGGTTTGGCGGTTTTCGCCTTGGTGATGATCGCAGGGGGACAATTGCAGTCGAAATTTCCCCCGCGCTTGGTGGCCATCGCCGGTGGGGTGTTGCTTGGATTGGGGTACATCTTGGCGGGGTTTGTCGGCCCGAGTTACTACGGTTTGATCTTCTCGATCGGCGTATTGGGGGGAGCAGGAATCGGACTCGCTTACGTCGTGCCGATCGCCGTGGGACTTCGTTGGTTTCCTGACAAGAAAGGCTTGCTGACCGGATTGGCGGTCGGCGGATTCGGGTTTGGGGCCTTGTTGTGGATCAAAATCGCGGGCGCGTGGGGGCATCTAATCGAGACACTGGGCGTTGAGAACGTCTTCATCGGTTACGGCGTGGCATTTATCGTGCTCGTCGGCTTGGGGGCTCTACCGATGGTGCTTCCACCGGAAGGCTATCGTCCTGCCGGATGGGAACCGCAATCGGGTGCGTCGAAAGGAAGCTCCGGACTCGAGCTCAACGTGGGGGGCATGCTTCGAAAGCCCCAGTTCTACATGATCTGGCTCATGTTCGTTGCCGGAGCGATGGCCGGACTGATGGTCATCGGAATCATCAAACTGTTCGCCACCGAAGTACTCAGCAAGGCATTTCTCGAAGCCGGTCAAAACCTGACGGAAGCCGCCGCCGGTGAGAAAGCAGCGGCGATTGCCGGGACGGCGATGGCCGTGTATTTTGCCTTAGCCAACGGCTTGGGCCGAATCGCCTGGGGGTCGATTTCGGACCTTCTGGGACGCAAGCTGAGCCTGATTCTGATGCTCGGATCGCAAGGGGTGTTCATGTTTCTTTTCTATTCGATGGCCTCGCATGAGTACCTCTTGTATCTCGGCTGCGCGCTGATCGGGTTCAACTTCGGCGGAAACTTCGCTTTGTTCCCGGCGGTCACGGCGGACCTGTTCGGCAGCAAGTACGTCGGGCAGAACTACGGCGTCGTTTTCACCGCCTACGGGATCGGTGGAATCGTCGGACCGATCTTGGCCGGACGGTTCGGCGATTTGGCGAAAAGTAGCGGTGAAATCAGCGCATGGCTGCCCCCGTTCGTCATTGCCGGAATCGCCTGCCTCGTTGCCGCCTTGCTCGCGCTGATGCTCAAGCCGCCGAAGGCGAAGGCCGAGGAAAGTGCTTCCTAGCCCTTTGGGGGCCGACAAACAGTAAGATTCGATTCGGTACGCACCAACCCGCCTTCCGACTCGTACGGCACATGCTGTTCGTATGAATCGGGAAACCGGGGTTCATGCCGCGAGGCCGTCCGCATATGCCGGGCGGCCTCGGTCAATTTGGGGACTCTCGCTTGCAACCGACTGCGCGGCCGGGGTGTACAGATGAGAAGAGCCCCTGTTTGGGCAGAAGTTGGGGGAGATTGCGCGATACCCGTTTCCACTTTTCATTTCGGAGTCGTGCCGTGGAGCCCGCGATTCACACCGAACATCTGACGAAGGTTTTCGGGAACGAGGTCATCGCAGTCAACGACATGAACCTCGACGTCCCCCAGGGGGCGATCTTCGGGTTCCTGGGCCCCAACGGGGCGGGAAAAACGACGACGCTCCGCCTGTTGTTGGGGCTGCAACGAGCGACGGCCGGATGCGCGTACGTGTTCGGACGCAAGTGCGGACCGGACGCCGTCGACGTTCGGCAGATGATCGGTTACTTGCCCACCAACCCTCGCTTTCCCGGCCATTTGAAACCGGTTGAGTATCTCGATTTGGTCGGTTGCCTTTGTCGCATACCCGCCGACGTCCGCAAGCCGAGAATCGCGTCGCTCATCCGGGCGGTCGGCCTGTTGTCGGTGACGGATCAGCGCATTGCCACCTTGTCGACCGGTGAGACGACACGCTTGGGGATTGCTGCGGCATTGGTGGCCGATCCGCCTTTGCTCATTTGGGACGAGCCGACCGCCGGCTTGGACCCGGCCGCCCGGCGGTTCGCGTTGGACCTGATCCGCGAACTTGGCGAGAAACGGACGATCGTCGTCGCTACCCACATTCTGAACGACATCGATCAAGTTTGCGATCATGTCGGTGTGATGCACGAAGGTCGCATGATTTTCGTCGGCACGATGGCCGAGATGAAGCGACGCATTCGTTCGGAAATCGTCGTTATCGAAGTTGCCGGCGAGGATGCCGATTTGGCCGAATTCCGCGCGTGGTTGGATGCCCAGCCGGACATCGGTTCCCATTGGGATGGGCGAGCGCGCGTATCCGTTGCGCTGAATTCCGACCTGCCGCGTGCCAAACGGCTGGCAGAGATTCTCGAGCGGGTCGATGCGTGCCGCCTGCAATTACAAGGGATCGGGTCCACCGGTAGCGAGGCCGAACACGCGTACCTCCAGCTCTTGCAAGAGGATCAATCGCATGGTTTCCACCGCTTCGATGAACTGGCGACTGCGACTGATGCCGATGGCGGCGATGGTCGCTCATGATTTGAAAACGCTGTGGCGAAGCTGGTTGATGCGTCTGTGGGTCATCGCTGCGGTGGCGATGACGCTGCTCATCGTGTTGACGAATTGGCAACGACTACCGGATTCGGTGCTGATTTCGGCGGTGCTCTTTCCGTTTCTGGTTTTTCCGTGGTATTTCGTCGTGATTGCGCTGGGAATCTACCCGGTAGCGGGAGGACGCATCGAACAGGTCGCCGACGGAATCTTGTGTCGTCCGGTAACGCGGCACGAATTCCTGTTGGCGGCGTGGCTTTCGCGGGTAATCTTGGTGGTCGGCATGGTGTTGACGATCACGCTCGCAACCGCGGTCGTGGTGATTTTCGCCGATCGGCCGCCGACCCCGGACGGGGTTACCGTCTACGGTCTTGTTACCAGCCTTGCGGCGGTGAGTGTCGTGCTGGTTGCATTGGTCTCGTTGGGCTTTTTCTTCGGAACCTTGCTGAAAAACACCTTGCTCGCCCTGCTGGTGATGCTGTTCGTGTGGTATCCGATCAATCTCGTCTTGAACACCTTTCACTTGGAAGAGATATCTCCGATCAGCTTGAACCAGGCCTTGCCGACGATGCTGCGGGCGACGTGGTCTACAGAGGACGAAGATCGTATCGACCCGTCGGAGCTGGCCGAACTGCAACAGCAGGCGCAGGCGTTCTTGCAGGCCCTAAGCGGACAGCAGCCGCCGCCGACACGTCGTCGGGACTTTTTCGGCCACGAAGATCTGTACCGCGACATGGCGATTTGGCGGGTATTTCTGGGATACGGAATACCGATCGTCGTGACCATGGCGATCGCGGTGTGGAAGTTCCGCCGTGAAGACTTCTGACCGAGCGAACGTCCATCGTGACAGTCACGTTTGCCGGGGGCAAGAACTCTCTCTTTGGAACGGCTGCGCGCCGGTGTCCGCTTTCCCGACATCTTTCGTGGAACAGTGCAACAGCGAGGAAAATGCGTAACGAGTCGACCGCTTCGGTTGTACAAACTGGTGTAGAAGAGCAACATGTGCGGCGCGGGCGATGAGCGTAAGGTGTCCGCAGAAATCCAATGACAGGAGCGTTCCAATGCATCGAAACAGCATTCTACCGGTACTCGCACTGACGTGCAGTTTGGCATTCGGCTCTGCGAAAGCTCAAGACGCGTTGCCGCCGGCGGAGGCGTGGATTCCCGCCGATGCCGTGTTGGTCGCCAAGATTACGCACGTTCCCGAGTTGATCGATTGCGTCGCTTCGCCGCAAATCATTGAGGCCATCGAGCAGTCTCCGGCAAGCGAGGCCGCGAAGCAGAAAAAAGAAGTGCGTCAGTTTCTGGCCGGTGTTCAATTTTTGGAATCGCAGTTGGAAACCGATTGGAAATCGGCGATCAAAAATTTGACCGCCGGGGGGATTACCTTCGCCGTACTTCCGCGAGGGCAGGCGATCCTCATCGTCGATGCACAAGATGAAAAAATGCTTGCGAAGCTTCACGAAACGCTCTTGTTTTTCGCACGCATGGACGCCGAAAACAAAGGAACGCCCGATCGGGTTCGGTCGGCTGAGTATCGAGGCGTAACAGGCTGGTCGTTCGGCCCGAAAGAGGCGCACGCCATACTGGGCAATCGACTGATCGTGTCGAACGATCCCGAGGTTCTCAAGGAGGTGATCGATCTCAAAGAAGGAACCGGGACGAGCATTCAGGGGACTGAACGATTCTCGGAGGCGATGGCCGAGCGGCGGGGCGCCCCGGCGTATTTGTACGTCAATGCCGAATTGGTGAACGCCGCCCCTCAGGTCCAGAAGGCACTTAACAACCTGAAAGAGCCGCTTCCCGTCTTGCTGTTCGCCGGTGTGGCCGAGTCGATCTCGCAAGCCGATTGGATCTTGGTGACCGGTGATTTGAACGACAATCGTGTGACGGTGACGTTCGTCACGGGAGATGCCGATGCGACGGCGCGGAAAGCCGGTTTCGCCGTTCCCCCGGCCGAGGCCGGGGCGCTTCCCAACCTCGACGTTCCCCGGCGGCTGGCGGCTCTGACGTTGTACCGCGATCTCCACGATTTTTACGCCGCGAAGGACGAGCTCTTCCCGGAACGCACCTCGGGGCTGATCTTTTTCGAGAATATGATGGGCATCTTTTTCAGCGGGCGTAATTTCACGGAGGAAGTTCTCTCGCACGTCACGCCCGAAGTGCGGATGGTCGTCGCCGCACAAGAATATTCGCCCGAGGTGGGCGAGCCGTTGATCAAGTTGCCCGCATTCGCGACCGTCTTTCGGATGAAGGATCCCGACGATTTCACGCCGGTCGTCGAAGAAGCCTGGCAGAAGGCGCTGGGGTTGATCAACTTTACGCGGGGACAGCAGGCGCTACCCGGCTTGATCCTCGACCGCGTGGAATACAAAGGCGTGAAGTACACGCTTTCTTACTTTTCGACGGTCGATGAGACGGACAAGACGAAACTCGATATACGATTCAACTTCTCACCTACGCTCGCCCGGGTCGGCGACTACATCGTGATGAGCTCCACCGAAGGCTTGGCTCGCGACTTGATCGACGCCTTGCAAGTAGAGACGCAATCTGCCGTGAAACCTTTGAAGCAGGTGAATTCGAAGTTGACGATCGACGGAAACATCGTGGCCGGTCTGTTGACGGCCAACTGGGAAACGCTGGTCGGCCAAAACATGCTCGAAAAGGGCCACAGCCGCCGGCAGGCCGAAACCGAAATCGGCGCGTTGGTCGCCGCGGCCGAGTTGCTGGATCGTATCGAGGTGACGATCGTCGATCAGGATCGTCGCACGCGGGCGACCCTCGACGTCGACCTCGATCCGCAGGCCATCGACAAGGCGCTGAAACTGGCGGAAAAAATCGCCGGCCAAGACGCCCCGTGATTTTCCAAGCGAGACCTGAACGGGGACAAA
>CAYVVR010000028.1:0-14507 GCA_964454655.1 uncultured Planctomycetaceae bacterium
ACTCGACAACGATCGCGTCGTTTTGCGTTTGCACTCCAATCTTCCGCAAGAAACCGATGCCGTGGCGGAAATCAACGGCGAAGAACGGTCCGTACATCTTATACCCGACGAAACCGCCGAGCTGGTCGTCGCTCTCGACCGTCTCGATCGGCCGGGCCGTTTTCCGCTCGGCCTCACCCTGCACACCGAACATGCCGACTTCTCCGCACAGTGGAGTGTTCTGGCCGAATATCGGAAGGTATTCCTTCCATTCGACGAGACATGGCGAACGTGCGGGCAATGTCTCCGCGGTCGTGAGCCGACGGCCTTGCAGGCTACGTCGGGAGCCGTCGTCGCCCGCCGGGCCGTTTCGTGCGGCGGGGTCATGCGTTCGGCGTTGTTTCTGCATCCTCCGTACAAGAACGGCGTCGGTTTCACGTACGCCGACTTCGGTCCGTTCCAACTTCCCGACGCACACCCGATGTGCTTTCGCGCCGAGATCGGCAAAGGCGACGGCAGCGACCCGGGAGACGGCATCCTCTTTCAGCTTTACGCGGCCGAAGCGTCACCCGACGGAGCGCCCCTCGGCGATTTCGAGATCGTCGGCGAATCGTTGCAAGTGGAACATGCATGGTCACGATTCGAGGTCGACCTAGACCGCTGGGAAGGCAAACGCGTGCTGCTTCGACTCGCGGCCGACGTCGGCACCAGCGACAATTCCACCGGCGATTGGGCGGCATGGAGCAATCCACGCCTCGAAACACCATTCCCGATCTTGACGCATCGAATCGGATCGGCCGAGGAGCAGCCGGCACAAATCCCGGGTCCGCACGGCGCATCCGACACCCAGCTTCAAACAGCCCTCAGTTCGCCAGGCAAGCACATCACGAGGGCGGTTCTCCACTTCCAGGCCATCGGCGTGGAGGGTCCCCCTTCCTACCCGATCTCCGTCACCCTCAACGGTCGCCCCGCTGGAACCTTACCCCCGGTACATGGCGACGAATCGGTCGGCCGCTGGGACGACGGCGAGCTGGTGCTTCCCACCGAGGTTCTAACCGCCTTGCGACGCTGGAATGCGGTCGAGTTTTCCAATCCCGCAGGCGACAGCTACAAGGTTCGAAACGTTTGGCTCGAATGCGAGACGACCTTGGGAACGATTTCCTCCTGGATCACCCGCACCATGCAATCTCAGCCGCCTTCGTGGCGATACGCCGCAGGGGAACGCGTCGCCGAAGGGATGCCGATCCGATACGACCTTTTATTCGCCCCGACGCCCGACGCAACTCCGGTGGAATAGGATCCCACCGAATGCGGCATGTTGCACGGGGACAGCGTGTTCTGCCGTCGAAGCCGATCCGACGGCCGGTCCCCCCACCTAGAAAAAATCGGACCGGCCCGGGATACTGATATTTTCCCGATGGCACCGACAACCCCACAGTTTGACACACACTTTGAAAACTGTGGCAACACGCGCCGCGAGCCTGTGGTCCGCCGCGTCGTGTTCGTGAGTCGCGATCGGTGCCTGCCTGGTTACCGGTTCTCAAATCGTCGGAGTTCCCGTCATGGCCGAACGCGTTTTCAATTTCTCACCGGGTCCAGCCGTTCTTCCTCTTCCCGCCCTCGAAGAAGCGCAACGCGATCTGCTTGCCTTGCCGGGTGTGGGAATCTCGATCCTCGAAATCAGTCACCGCTCGAAAACGTTTACCCAAATCATCGAGGCGGCCGAACAAAACCTGCGCACGCTGTTGAAGATTCCCGACGACTACTCCGTGCTGTTCCTACAAGGTGGGGCACAACTTCAGTTCGGGATGATCCCCCTCAACTTTTTGCGTAACACCGGCAAGAAAGCCGCGTACATTCTTACCGGTTCGTGGAGCAAAAAGGCCAAGAATGAAGCCGCAAAGGTCGGCGACGTAGAGGTCGTCTGGGACGGCGCCGAAACCAATTACGACCGTGTCCCGGCCGATTCGGAACTTACCGTTCCCGAAGATGCCGCGTACGCTTACTACTGCTCGAACGAAACGATCGGCGGTGTCCAATTCCCGACGGAACCGAACGTGGGAAACGTTCCGTTGGTGTGCGATTCCTCGTCCGACCTGTTGTGCCGCCCGGTGCCGGTCGAGAAATACGGCATTTTGTATGCCTGTGCGCAGAAAAACGTCGGTCCGGCCGGAGTGACGATCGTCATCATTCGCAACGACCTGGTCGAAAAGTCGGCGGCCGATCTGCCCTCGCTGCTGAACTACAAGGCGATGGCCGACTCGAAATCGCTTCTGAACACGCCGCCCACCTTTGCCATCTACATGGTGAAGCTCGTCACCGACTGGCTGCTTCGCGAGTTCGGTACGCTGGAAAAGGTCGAAGAACACAACCGCCAGAAAGCAGCTCTTATCTACGACGTGATCGACGCTGCCGACGGCTACTATCGCGTGCACGCGCAGCCCGAAGCACGGTCGTTGATGAACATCGCCTTCCGGTTGCCCAATGACGAGCTCGAAGCGAAATTCTTGCAAGAAGCCGAATCACGCGGCTTGTGCAACCTCAAGGGGCATCGCTCCGTCGGTGGATGTCGCGCATCGATCTACAATGCCATGCCCATCGAGGGCGCCCGGGCGTTGAGCGAATTCATGCGGGAATTCCAAGAGAAAAACCCCGCGTAACTCGACACTCGCACCCGCGACAAATACGAATTGGGCGGCGTCTTGACAAAGACGTCGCCCGTTTTCGTTTCGCGAGGGCGTCTAGCGCCCGACAATCGGCGAGGCCGCGGTTTCGGAGGCGGGCGGCTGGGCCCACGACGCCCGTTCGCCCCGCAACAACTTGCCTGCTTCGCCCGCCAATCGCAAGTAATAGTCGGACGGCACCTCGTACGCCACGAAATGCGAGTTCGGCCCCACCGGAGGATCGTTCGTACACTTGAAGATTGCCGTCCCCTCGTCGACCTCGTCGAACATCGCCACGTACAGCATGCGATGGCCGGTCTTGATCGCTTGGGTGATTTGCGTCCAGAAGAACGCACCTTTCAGTCGCGGAATCGCCCCCAATTCTCCCCCGTTCAGATTGTGCCAGCTAAACCCCGGAAACACGACCGGCATGTAATCGATGCCGCGTTCGCGACACCACTCGAAGTCGGGTTTCCAATATTCCTGCGCGTGGCGTTCTGCCCCTG
The DNA here is from genome assembly GCA_964454655.1 of uncultured Planctomycetaceae bacterium. GTDB lineage: Bacteria > Planctomycetota > Planctomycetia > Pirellulales > Thermoguttaceae > CAYVVR01. Next base: position 3,149 of record CAYVVR010000028.1, read on the forward strand.
CGGGCGTTCGATAACGCCCCACCGTCCAAGGACTGATCACATCGGCGGCTGCCAATATGGCGTGCAACCTTTCATCCCGAACGGCATCGCGATGCAAGTCACGCCAGCCGGTAGGAACCCCCAACATCACACTGCACCCCTCGGCTTTCAGTCGGTCGACGAGCTTCGCACACTCGTCGAGCGTGTAGTCACGACCGTCTGCAAATCCGACTCCCCAAACGGCCACCAACGGACGGCCACGATGATGGAGGTATCCGGGATCGTCGGTGATTTTCATTTGTCGATGCAGCCGCCGCCAATCTTCGGCGACCATCGCCACTTCACCTTCGTGCAAGCCGCTGAGGTCGTACATCACGCAGTAAACGCGACCGGTCGCCGACGCGGCGCGACGCACGTTTGCCAGGATCGCATCGACATGGGCTCGCGAATCGTTCGAGCGAAGCCGTGTCGCGAACCGTTGCAGAAACGCCCCGTCGATGCCGTAATCGCGCATCCATTCAAAATGACGCAGGACCGTGCGGGGATGATACGAACTGAACACTTCGGCCGTGCGGCCGTCCGCATGCCGAAAGCCCGTGGCAAACCGTTCTTCCGGTTCGTACTCCGACATATCGGGCCACAAATCGACCGTCACATTTCCGGGGCCGAACGGTCTTCGGCGGTTCCGAGCCCAATGCGTCCATCCTCGTCCCGAGCCGTCGCCTTCGCAGGTGAACCATCCTTGGTAACCGCACATAACCTTTCCATGTAGCGAACTCGCGTCCACCATCGCTTTGTGAGACGCGGAAGCTCGCTCGCCTTCGATCGCCGGTATCGGGCGACTGCGCCCTTCGCGGATGATGCGTTCCAACTCGGCCGAAAGCTCGGCAACGATCTCGGGGTGTTCGGCGTACAGGTTGTTCGTCTCACCGGGATCTTCGGCCAGATTGTACAGTTGACCGGGCGGTTCTTGCGGACCGGGCGCACGCTTGGCGGGGCGAGAAAACCCGCCCGATCCTTGCCCGTTGATCAGCTTCCACGGTCCCTTGCGGATCATGTACATATCGCGGACGCTTCCGGCTCGAATCACAAGATTCGGTCGCACCGGCTCACTCTCGGGCTGTCGTCCCAACATGACGGGCAAAAAGCTGAAGCCGTCGGGGCACGCTTCGGCATCCAAAGGCACCTCCCACAAATCAGCCAGCGTTACGGGAATATCGGTGAAACAGATCGTCTGATTCGACACGGTTCCGGCGGCAACATGCTGCGGCCAGCGCACTACGAAGGGCATCCGATGACCGGCCTCCCACACGTCGGCCTTCATTCCTCGCAGACCGCCTGCCGAATCGTGTCCGAACTTGATCACGTCGTCGTCATACCAAACGGGACCATTGTCGGAGGTAAACACCAGCAACGTATCGTCGGCCATCCCCGCCTTTTCGACGGCCTCCCACAAGCGGCCGACTTCGGCATCCACCATCGCTGCAAAATCGCCGTACAGTCCCGCACCACTTGTTCCCAAGAATTGCTCGGTAGGAAGCCACGGCGTGTGCGGCGCCGTGTACGCGACATACAGAAATAACGGCTCTTCGTTGCCTTCGGCTCGGTGTTGCTCGACGACACGAATCGCTTCATCCGTCCATCGAGGAAGAACGTCTTCCAGCTTCAAAGACGGGGCAATACCGCCCGCCCGCCAAAATCGCCCCTGAATCGGCGACCAGTCGGGCGAAGCCGACGCTCCGATCTTCGCGGTTGGAAGCTCTACGGCGCGATCGTTTCGAATGTAGAAGTAGGGCGGGATATCGGTCGACGCCCGCATTCCAAAGAACGAATCAAAGCCATGGTCGACCGGCCCGCCGCGCAGCGGGTTCTCGTAGCCGGCTTCTTCGAAGCCCACATGCCACTTTCCCACCATTGCGGTACGGTATCCGGCGGCCTTTGCCAACGTCGCCAAGGTCGTTTCTCCGGGCCGAATGAGCGCGTGTTGCGGCCAGCGTCCCGTGTCGATTCGAAACGGATAACGTCCGGTCATCAGCCCGTACCGCGACATATGACACAGCGGCCCGGGCGCATGCGCATCGGTGAATCGCATGCCCTCTTTTGCGAACCTGTCGATGTTCAGGGTAGGAATCTTCGACTGCGGATTGAAACATCGCGGATCGCCGTATCCCATGTCGTCGGCCATGATGATGACGACGTTAGGACGCTCGGCGGCCGTTGCCGTAAGCGCTGCGAAGCTGCACACGATCGTCGCCGCCGATGCAACCAACCGCAATCCCATCTTTCGTATCCCGCGTGTCATATGCATCGTTTCTTCTCAAATTGTCTCCGTTGTCGTTTGGTATCCCATCGACAATCGAGCTACTTGCCTACGATCCTCGAACATGCGAATCGAATCTTCCACGAAAGACCAACTCAGCGTTTGAGCTCCCAATGGAAGGATTCGCCTTCGGGAACGAGTCGTAATTTATTCTTGGGCGTTCCCGGCGGGGCAAACTCAGAAGGAGCATGCGAGGCCATTTCTTTTTTGACCTCTTCATAGCGAGGATCGCCCGCCAGGTTGTACCACTCGTTCGGATCTTTCTGGATGTCGTAGAGTTCTTCCGTTCCGTCGGCGTAATGAATGTAACGCCATTTGCGATTGACGATCGCGTAACTTCCCGGCTCGACATGCGGAATGAACACGTACCGGTCCATCGCGGCTGCACGGTCGGGGGCGGCAAGTATCTCGCGCAGCGATTCCCCTTCCAAGTCGGGATCTTTTTCCAGGCGGCACATGTCGACGAGCGTCGGATAGATATCGATCAAACTCACGGGCAGGTCGACGCTTCGCCCGCGGGCAACGCCGGGACCCGCCCAAATGAACGGCGCGTTGGTCGTCCGCTCCCACAGGGTATGCTTTCCCCAATGGCCCTTTTCACCGTGATGGTATCCTTGATCGGCCCAGAACACGATGATCGTATTCTCGGCATACGGCCCGGCGTCGAGTGTGTCGAGAACCCGGCCGAGCATCGCATCGGCATACGACGTCGCCGCAAGATAACCACGGATGGCGTCATCGACCGCATCCAACTCGACCAAACGGTCGTGATGTGCCTTTCGTCGATTGATCGCCCAACGGCGCAATGGTTCGGGCAGATCGTCGATGTCGTCGTCTTTGTATGGCGGCAGCTCGATCTTGTCCGGATCGTACAAGTCGAAGTACTTTTGCGGTGCATAGTTTGGAAAGTGCGGCACGTACAATCCCACCGCAAGAAAGAACGGCGACTCGTGCTTGCGGCGAAGCACGTCGCAAGCCCAGTTCACGCGGATCGTATCGGCCATCTCCTCTTCTTTGTCGTTGGGTACTTCGCCCCACTCGAGAAACAATCCGCCGGTGATTTGCCGCCCGCGGTTGTAGATGCTGTGCGGAAACGGTTGTGGAATCGGCGTGTCGGGGCCCCACGTATCCAGCGGCCATCCCTCTTCACGTTGACGCCGGCTGCGAACGAAGAATTCCGTCCAGCCTCGTAGATCGACATATCCGGCCGGATGATGAAAGACCTTGCCGGCGCCGTAGGTTTCGTACCCGGCCTGGTGAAAAGCGACCTGCAAAGGACGCAACTCGGGATGATCATAAAAGTAGATTTCCGTCGAGTAGCAACCCGTCGTCGAAGCGAATCGTCCGGTCATGATCGCAGTTCGCGACGGAGCACAGAACACACCGGGTGCGTGCGCTTGTTGAAACGTAACGCCGCGTTTCGCCAGGCGATCCAGGTTCGGGGTAATCGCCTGCCGATAGCCCATCGGGCTGATCCAATCGCAGAGGTCGTCGGTCACGAAGAAAATGACGTTCGGGCGATCGGCCGCCGTCGCTTGCCCGACCGACATGAAAACACAAGCCATCGCAAAGACACATCGCCACATGACGGGATCCTTTCTGTCTACGCCTTCAAACCCGCACCGTGCTTCCGCAAGTTTTCGATACTCTTGAGGAATTCTCGCCGTTGGCTTGCTCGATCGAAGGTCGTTTTATCGACGCCCTCGGGGGGTGTTTCCACTTCGATCGCGTGTCCCCGCCGACACAGTTTCAGGAAATCGACGATCTCCGATGCTCGCATGTCGGGGAATCCCTTCCAGTATTCCGGTGTAAGAAACGGAACCGACTGCGGGGCATTCGAGATACTTTCCACGAAAAGCGGTACGCCGGGGGCCGACTCCCCCAATATGCGGACGAATTCTGCAACGTCCATCAGGCCTTCGCCGACCGCCGTCCATTGGAACGCGGCCCCATCCGGTGTCTCCCAAACCATGTAGTCTCGCACGCTGGTGCAAACGACGTGCTTTCCCAACATTCGAAGCTGCTGCATGGGATCTTCCATGGTCCACAACGAATTGCCGGGATCAAGCATCACACCGCACACGTCCGTGCCGACTTCCTCGATCAATTCGAGCACCTCGACCGAACGCAAATCGCCCGCGTGGTTCTCAAAGCCGAACTTGATACCGGCGTCCAGCGCCTGCGATCGCACCGATTTGAGGACGCCGATGCACGCTTCCATGCGAGGCCGGATGCCGCCTTCCAAGTAGCGATCGGCGAGCTTGCCGATGCGCACGTTGACGACGGGCGATCCCAAGATGGAGGCCGTTCGAATCCCCAGCAAAGCCAGCTCCCGAGCGCTGCCGTACTTCGGCGAGAACGAGGTTCCGTTCTCGCAAATGCTCCCGGCCGAAAGATAGATGTTCAGTCCGTGCGAGGCCGCCCGATCGCGAATTTGCCGGAGGTACTCTTCCTCCAGCGATTCGAAAAACGCAAGGCTGTTGAACGAGACGGCATCCAGGCGGCATTCCGCCGCGAAATCGATCAGCTGCGGAGCCTTCCACTTCCATGCCCGCATCGAATGGGCGTCGAGGCCCAATGGCACGCGGCGAGGCTCTTGGGCCATCAACGAAGCGACGGGCGAGAAGGCGACTCCGGCAGCAAACGTCGCCGACAAGAACGACCGGCGGCTCAATGGGAGTTCTTGCATGACAGCATCTCTTCCAAAGGGACGGGGAGGGAAACCATGCATCGCGAAACATACCGTCGGCCCATACGATACGCGGCCGAGCGGAGAATCCTCTACTATATGTTCACCGAGTCTCCAGTCGTACGCTTGATGCGAAAATTTTCGCCGACACACTTTTGCATTTCGCGCACAAGTCGGTATTCTGTCTCAGATTTCGGAAAGCCTGAGCCTCCTGTACGGGCGGGGTTGTAGTGATTTTGACGATTGGACGGGGCTTCAACGTCCTGCTTGTACCGAATGCGCCGAAGCGCGATGCGCGGCTGGTTTCCCGCAGGCGAAATCGCGATACATTCGAATAAGCAGATCGTGCGCGCTTCTCAGCGGTAATTCTTCATTCGACAACATCGCGAAACTGCCCAGTTCCATGGCCAAACGTACCGGCAAGGCGAGAAAACGCAAACGTTCCGCACAGCGACCCTTTTTGTCCTCATTTGGTGCTCAGGTGTCGCTGTACGCGGGCTGGATCGGGGCATGCGCGGTCGGATGCCTTGCCGTCGTCGCTTGGCACGCGGTTTACCGGCGCGTCGAAGCCTCGCTCCCGCGAGAGGCCGAATACACCATCACCGCCGAAAACATCGAGCTCACGACGCCTCCCGGCTGGATTCATCATGACATCCGCCGAGAGATTCTCCGCAACGCCACCCTGGAACCGCGGCTCTCGTTACTCTCAGACGACTTGTGCGCCAAGCTGTTCGAGGCCGCCCGTGCTCACCCGTGGATAGCCGAAGTACGACGGGTCGAAAAGAGTTATCCTCACCGCGTCGTGGTCGACGTGGTTTACCGCAAACCCGTCTGCATGGTTCGCGTGCCGGGGGGCGTGCGTCCCGTCGATGCCGAAGGCGTCGTGTTACCGAGCACCGACTTCACACCGATCGAAGCGGGTCGCTATCCCTTGCTGGACGGCATTCACACGACGCCGGCCGGGCCCGCGGGTTGCGCGTGGGGAGATCCGGCGGTTGCAGCCGGCGCACGGGTGGCGGCCGTCTTGGCGGACGATTGGCAACGGTTGAAACTTGCCCGCATCTTACCGTTGTCGTCGATCACGCCCACTCCTGGGACCGCTGAAGTCATTGTGATCGAAACACGGGACGGCAGCCGCATTCTTTGGGGCGACGTAAGCGACACAGCGTCATCAACCGACGCGACCGCTCGAACAAGGCTCGAACGTCTGCGGGAGTACGTCCGCATCCACGGCACGTACTGCGGCCCGAAAGGCCCGCAAGTGCTCGACCTACGACTGCCGAGCGGCATTCACGTCTCGCCTCTTTACGACTGAACGGACGACGCTTCTCGGCAATCGTCGGACCAGCTATTCGCTCGGCACGCTCACTTGGCGATACACACGATCGAACCGTCTTTTAGGCTGATGAACAGTCGGCCGTTCGCGGCTACCATGCCGTCGAAAACCGGCATCGCCGGTAGCTTCATTTCGCCCAAGGTTTGGCCGTCGTCGAGCGAAACGAATCGCAGGAACACACCACGATCGCCGCGGTAGGCTTCCAAGACGTCGCGAACGTTCAAATAGGCGAGAATTTCCGGGGCCTTCTTGCCGACGTCGGGCGGCCCGGCCACCGCCAAGGCGTTGCTACCTTTGACCATCGCCCGTACGACCAGTGAGTCGAAGGTGGACCAGTCGGGCTTCGGTTTCAAGAACGAAACCCGCGGTTTCTTCGCATTGTCGGCGGGCGCCTCATTGCGATTTGCGGGCAGGTCGGAACGGAACAAGTGATACGCATCGGCTTGATGGCCGACAGGACCGTTTTGAACTTGGACCCGACCGTAACCATAAACTTTGTTGTCGTCGAAGCAAAGAATTCGTCCGAACGGCGACTGCTGGGCAGCATCGGCCCATTGTCCCCATCCGGCGCCGGGCCGTCCTTTGCCGATCAACCAGTACGTGCGTACGAACCACTCTTCATCAAGCAGGCTGGTAATTGAGAACAAATGCGGAACAGCCTCTTGCGTCTGCTTACCGTCCTTGTCGAAGGCAAAGTACTTCAGGTAGACGCGTTCCCCATCCCCGACCAAGACGTCGTTGGTCGTTCCGTCCATGTTGAATCGGGCCTCGGTCGTCAATTGCTTACCGGTTTGCGGATCCAAGTGATACAAGACGGTCCGCGACAACGCCTTCCCCGAGATGGGATCAACACGGTAGAGGACGATTCCGCCGTCCAGGTAACTCGAACGACCGGCGGTCACGTACAAGGTATCGTTTTGGATCAACACACTTCCATGCGTCGGCCAGATCGATTCAAGCCGTTCGTAAGAACACACCCAGCGATCGGTCGGCGCCGCTTGCATTCGCCAAACGAGCTCACCGGTTTCGGCCGACAAGCAGTACACCCAACCGTCGGCGCATCCGAAGTAAAGGCGTCCTTTGTAAAACGTCGGCGGGCTGTCGATTCGACCGGCCGCCATGTAACGCCAGCATTCTTCGCCCGTGTCGGCATCCAACGCATGCACCGTGTAACGGTCGCGAGCGGCGACGAACAGCCGGTTGCCCACGACGATCGGTTGCGTCAGCGAACCGGCAAGCTTCGATTTCCAGGCGATTTCACCGCCGATAGGCAACGGTGCGTCGATCGCTCCTCCACGGTCGACGCTTGCCCGGTACATCGGCCACGCCGATTCTTGCGGCACTTCGGCAACAGCCTGCCCGTATGCCGGCCCTTTCTGCAATCGCGGTGTCTCGGGCAGCGGCATTGCCGGTGTCACGTCTCGCTGTGCTGCTGCCGCGAAGAACCCCGGCGCCTTGACGGTCAGGAAACACGCGCACGCGTCGGGCGGGGCATACAGCAAACCGTTTGCGGGCATGATGCCGTACTGGCACGTCCCACGCAACCAACTGTTGTTGCTCAGCCAACCTCGCTCGAAATCGACGACTTCGACTCCGGACAATCCCATGAACAAGAACCGGTCGGTCGCCTTGTTGCGATAACAACGGTGGTGCGCCATTCCGACGCGGGGTCCCCGGGTAACGATTTCTCGGGCCACTTCGCCGGTGTGCAAGTCGTACCCCAAGAACTTGGGACCGACCCAAACAAGGTCGCCGACGACGAACACATCGACGGGCGAATTATAACCTTCCTTGCAATCGACGCTCCAAAGCTGCTTACCCGAATTCACGTCGAAAGCCCGCAACTCGGCGGCAGCCCCGCGGGGAAAGCCCGGCTCGTTCCAACCATTCACGCCCCAAAGAATCTCGCCTTTTGCCGGCGGAATCTGTCCCAGCTTTTGATCTGCACACAAAACCACGTCGGGCGTCGCCACCAGGGTCGGCCCCGAAAACGCCATTCGTTTGGCAGGGGACGGCCACGCGTTCCGCCATAGCTCGGTCCCGCTGGTTGCATCGACGGCCACAACCGCCTGGGTGCTGCGGTAATACAAGCGATCACCCAAAACGGCCACCCCCAACGGCAGAATGTATTCCTGCGTGCAATCCTTTTCCCACACGACCTTCCCGGTATCCGCCTCGACGACGGTGATTTTGCGGTAAGGTGCCGGGTTGGGTTCTCCCCGCGAAAACAGGCCGCCGCCGACTCGGTTCACTTCGGAGCTTCCGCGAAGCAAATACAGAATGCCGTCCTGGTACAAGATTTCTTCGGTGTAATCGGTTCCTTCATAGACGCGAATCGTTTCTCCCGTCGCCCCGTCGACGGCCGTCACCGGTTGGTCCAAGCCCAACGTGACGTACACGACATCACCGACGGCCACCAATCGCCGGGGCAGGTGTGCCGGGCCCGATCGGAAATGACGCAACGGATCAATCCAATTGACCAACGGCCGCTTCCACAACAAGGAACCGTTGAACGCATCGCGGGCTACCAGCTTCCAACTGCCGGGAAAACGGATCGAATCCAGCGGCGCCTCGTCGATGATCGCAAACAGCCGCCCGTTCGCCGTGACGGTTGTGGTCATGCTGGCGGCCTGTTCGTGGCTGCGTCCCCATTTCGGCTCGGCAACCCACTGGAACGACCGCGGCACGCCGACGACACGATCCGATGCCACCGCGTTATTGTCGGCATTGTGAAGAAAATGCGTCCATTGATCCAATTCGCTCGGCCACGGCTTTTCCAGCGTTTCCTCACCCCAAAGAGCCTTTCCGCCGGGAACCAGCACCCGAAGGATCTCTTCTTTCGATGCTGCTTTCTTTGAATCGACAACCAAGTTGATCAAATTGCCGACATACGGCAGCCGATCTCCCTCGAATCGATCCACAGAGATCGGTCCGTACAAGCCGCGATCCGACAGCCCCGCTCGAAGTGTTGCCACATCGGCCGGATCTCGTTCGAGCACTTGCACGACCAAGCGATCATGGATGCGAAGCGCCGCCGCCGTATTCACGTCGCCGATATCGATCCCCACCACGATACCGCCGGTGGGGGCATGACTTGCGACCCACGCCGCCGGTTCTGCGGCTAGACCGACCAGCGACCGGCAAACCAGCCACACAAACACGAACGGCAACAGTCGTGGAAGAGGGATCCGATAACGCGACATTTTTGTCCTCCGTTTCCATGCAGAGGGATTTGCGGGGGGAAAGGTTTCCATCGTCGGCAAGTCGGGTCATCCGACGTTCGGGGCTGTGGGCCAACCTTCTTTTCGGATGCGACGCCCGACGTCTCGCAGCATACGTTCTTCGGCGGGTCGAATCGAGCCGTCGCCCAACGGTCCGGTGTTCAACAGCAAGCAGGCAGGTAAACTGCGGGCCAGGGCCAGGGTGTTCCAAATCTCGTCGAACGACTTCAATTTGGAATACTTGTTGTAGCCCCAACTGTGCTGTTGAAGCGTCGTATTGATTTCCAACGGTTTGCCTGAATGCTCCAGCCCGAAGCTTTTCCGTTCGGGCGTAAGGAAATCCTCATCGCCGTTGACGCCCCGTTTGTACGAAATCAAACACTGAGGCTGCAAACGGCGGATCGTCGCATACAATTGCGGTACGCGCATCAGCTCGCAGACTTCCGACAAAGGACGTCCCGTCGCGGCCGCGTACGACTTGAGCACGCCTTCGCCGTCCAACCAAATACCGGCAATCGGCCCGTATTGGGTCAACAGCTCGGTGATTTGCTTCTCCATGAAGTCGGCATAGATACGCACGTCCACTTGATCGTCGGGAATGTACTCCGGTTGCGGCGACTCGTAGTGAGGACGCGCATTGCCGCACCACGCCAATGTCGGTGCGTGGGGATGACGCCAATCGCGACCATGTGAGTAATAAAGGAACAGCCCCAAGCCCTTTCGACGGCATGCATCGGCCAATTCGGCGACGAGATCTCGCCGGGCGGGCGTGTTCAAGCTGTTGAAGTCGGTCTGCTTCGTCCGAAACAGGCAAAAACTGTCGTGGTGCCGCGTCGTGATGTTCACGTATTTCATTCCCGCGGCAATTGCCAAATCGGTGATGAAATCGGCGTCGAAACGCTCAGCCGTGAACCGGTCCGCCAACTTGGCGTATTCGGCGACGGGAATCCGGGCATGAAACTGGATCCATTCCGCTACCAGATTCGAATTCCCCTTGCCGGTGGTTACCATTTTGCCTTGCCACTCGCCACCCAACAGCGAGTAGAGCCCGTAATGCATGAACAATCCGAACTTGGCATTCCGGAACCACTCGATCGCAGCGGCATGCGGATCTTTACGATACAAAGCGGCGTACTCTCGCAAGTATTCGGGCACAGAGGGCTGCCCGGCCCACACTCTTGCGGAAATCGCCCCAAATGTCGCCGCTGCCGAAGTTGCCAAGAAGCGACGTCGATCGACGTGAAATTTCGTGCGTTTCATTACCAATCACTCGCGTTGAAAACTAATGAGGGCCGGCCGCTGTCCAGCCCTCAGTCATATCTTTCCTATCCTGCCTATCCTGATCTTACTCCCCGTCCCCGTTCCCGGGAACGCTACCGATAGAATCGTCTTCCGGCGGGGAAACGCACCGAAAACACTCGACAGCAATCGTCTTAAGCGACGCACTGTAGCTGATTTTGCAGACAACATGCGATCATTGCGTCACTCGGACCAGACGCACTTGTCGCGGGGCGAAAGGCTCGATCAGGATCGTGTTGCGACCGGCGGACAGAAATGCCGTCACATCCAACCGCAATGGCCGCCCGATGACGCCGCCCGCATACGTCCCGTTGACGGTCACGCGAGCCGCTTCCTCGGGCGCGATCTCTTCCATTACCAAATACACTGTTGACGAGCCGCCCAACCAATCGGCAGGCACATCGACCTCGCCGAAAAACGGATCGGAGACCACCGGCGACCGCGTCACGGGGATCCCGCGGCCGAGGTCTCCCCACGGGCCTCCTCCCAGCTTCGCAATCAGGACGACCGACGGC
>CAYVVR010000029.1:0-14396 GCA_964454655.1 uncultured Planctomycetaceae bacterium
GGGAGACGTGTGACTGGCGCTTTCTTTTGCGGGCATCGGTGTTACCGGGGGCTGAGGAGCGATCGGCGGCGTCCAATATGCGGGTGACGCGGGAATTCCATAGGCGGCAAGGCCGGCCGTCGGTGAGACCGGCAGCGGAACCGTCCACACGAACACGGCGAACCCGAACAGCAGCCCGGCAGCGATGCCGGCGGCCGCGATGACCGCCCGCGACGGTCCGACCGGCTTGTCGCCGGTTTCTGCTTTGTCTACGGCCAGAAGGGGGCCGCGCGAGTTTCCGGCCAATTGCAAGCGGGCTTCCGATAGTTCACTTTCGGCACGTTGCAAAATGGCTTCGCGGCGACGTTGTTCGGCAAGCAGGGTCGAGTACTTGGTTCGCAATTCCGCCAACCGCGCGAGTCGTTGTTCACACTCATGCAGTTGACGGGAATAGGCAGCCGCCTGTTTTTCCAACAGGTCTTTCTCGGCCTCGAGGCCCTCGACGGCCGAATCGAGTTCCTGAAACAGTTTTGTTTGGATTTCAGCTTTGGCCAGCTTGGCGGAAATGACCGTCGGATGCTCGTCCGACATGTTTCCCCGCAACGAGGCCAGCCGAAGTTCGGCGTCGATCAGGCCATCTTTCAAACGGCGCAGGGCGGGTTGCGATTCGAGCAACGTGTTGGGCGTGGCCACAATGCGCTGTGGATCGTCTTTGACTTCTCGGAGGAGTTCGAGCAGGCTTTCGGTCGATTGCAGGCGGGCGGTCGTTTGACGCAACGCCGCTTGGACCTCGCTCAGATTGCGACGGAGAGCGCTCTCACCCGACTGGTTCTCTTCCAACATGCGGAGTTCGGCGAGATCGGCTCCGACCGATGTTTCCAGCTCTTCGACCGCGGTAATCGATTCGGACAAGTCGGCGCGGGCGACTTTCACGGCGTTTTCCAACTCGGCGATCGCCTTCGAGGTTTGTTCGCGGTTCAATTCGTGAAAGCGATCGACCAGCAAAGCGGCCAGTTGTTCGGTCAATGCCGTCGCACGCTTGGGATTCTCGTCGCGGACCGTCAAGTAGAAGATATCGGTCTCGCCGAACTCGGATCCGGTAGGCGGGAGAATTCGCACCGCCTCACGCAAATCGGCGATCGTTCGGCGGTCGGGGAACGTCTTCGTCTTTCGTTTGCCCGCGGGCGGACCGACCGCCTTCAAGGCCGTTTCGAGCAACGGCCGACTACGGAGCAGTTCCAAGGCCGTTTCTTGGACGACCTTGCGAAGCTCGGTTTCGTCGGCGAACGAACGATCCTTCAGTTGCGCAACGCCTTCGGTACGCACGACGAACGCTTGGCGTGCTTCCCATACCTGCGGCTTGAGGAAGGCGAAGGCGACGGCGGCGGTTGCAATGAGCAAAGCAGGCAAGGCCCAACGCGCCGGATATCGCCGGGCCAGCGTGATCCAGCCGGGATGTGAAGCCGGTTGCGGCTCGATTGCGTTACCGGTGGCTGCGGTTTCGTGACGGTAGTCGAGGTTCGTCATGGCGGACCTTTCCGCTCCTCATGGCGGTTCGAAAACAATCGGCGGGCGCGCACGGACGCCGCCCTCCTGCGGGAATATACGACGTCGTGCGAGTGGGGGGCGGAAAGAAGCCTCTGAATGCCGGCCTTGTTGATCTGGGCGATTCGTCAAAATCGATACGATACGCCGTTGCGACATATCCGCTTCGAGAAACGGGCGGGAAATCGGCCGCCGAACGATCCGGTGATTTGCTTGCTCTCTCGCAGTGAGCGAAGTTTGCGGGGAATCTCCGCATTTGCGGAACGAGACATCTGAGAGAAGTCCCCGAAGGCAAACGGACGTTCGAATTACTCATTGCTTTGGAGGTCGCATCGGCTTATGCACGTCGTTGCCTACCGGAACATGAACAAGGCCGCCGTCCTCGCAGGCTTTTGGGATCAGCTTGCCCGCGGCATTCCGTTTCGCTCGTGGACGTGGTGTCGTCATTGGTGGAACGCGTACGGCGACCTTCCCGGCCGCGAGCTGTTCGTGGTCGTCGTGTTCGATTCCGGCGGCTGGCCGATCGCGATCGCGCCGTGGTATCGCGAGCGGGATCCGCTCTGGGGAAACGTGATTCGCTTCTTGGGGACGGGCGAAGTTTGCAGTGATCATCTCGGCTTGCTTTGTGAGCCGGGGATGGAGATCACGGCGGCCGAAGTGCTGGCCGCGTGGTTGGTGGGCGCGCACGACCCATCGGCGAACGATCGGAAGGACCGGCCGGTCTATCCCCGCAAGGCGATGCTGCGATTTGCCGCTTTCGGAGACGAAGAGGACGGTACCGACGACGGCCGGGTTCTCGACAAGCCGCTGCCTTGGGACATGCTCGAATTGACCGGCGTCGTTCAAGACAACGTACAGGTCACGTTGTTCGTCGATGCGCTGCGCGAACACGAATGCCGTGTCTCTCAAGAACCGGGACCGAATCTGTGGCGGATTCCGTTGGAAAAGAACTTCGAGAGTTATCTCCAACGGTTGTCGAAAAACCAGCGACGCAACGTGCGACGTCGCATGCGTGACCACATCGATTCGGGGCACGCAGTGCTACAGAGTGTTTCTTCGCTTGAAATGCTTCGACGTGGTTGCGATATCTTGATCGATTTGCACCAGCGGCGTCGACAATCGCTCGGTGAGCCGGGATGTTTCGCCTCGGAACGCTTCCGCCGCTTCCATCTCGAGATGATGCCCGATTTGCTGCGAAAAGGCATGCTGGGGCTGCACTGGGTGGAATACGACGGCGTTCCGGTGGCCGTCGATTACCAGTTGCAAGGGGCGGGGATCGTCTACGCGTACCAGGCCGGGATCGATCCCGATCGGTTGGACGTGTCGCCCGGACACCTGGCAAATCTGTTGACGATTCGTCGCGCGATCGAACACGGCGCGCGTGTGTTCGACTTCTTGCGAGGAGACGAGCGCTATAAAGCCGACTTGGGGGCCGTGCCCTGTCCGACCGTCGAGTATCGCATCGTGCCGCCTCGGTTACGGCCGCGGGTAAATCTCGAATTGTGGCAACTGGGCAAACGAGGAAAACGCCTTGCCAAGGCGACGCTTCGGCGTTGGTTGCCGGTTGCCGAACAGTGACGACAAGCGGGGAACTCTCGTGACGGTGGTCGATCGAAAACGTTGGACAAATTGGTGGCATACGGCAGCCTTGGCGGCTTACCTCGGAGCGAGCGCTCCGGCGCGAGTGGGGGTGCGTCTTTGGTCGGCCGCGAAACGAAAGTCGCCGGTGGTCGTCTTTTTCTATCACCGAATCGCCGAGGATCGCCGAACGCCGTGGTCGACGTCTCCGAAGGCATTTCGCCGCCAGATCCGGCTGCTCAAACGTCTTTGCACGGTTGTTTCGTTGGCCGAGGCGCATCGCGTGCTGGCGTCGGGTGAAAATGCCCGCACGTTGGCGGTGATTACGTTCGACGACGGTTACGCCGACAACTTCCGAAACGCCCTGCCGGTGATTTTGGAAGAGGAGGTTCCGGTCACGTACTTCGTAACCGTCGAGAATATTCGCAGCGGGAAGCCGTTCGCGCACGACGTGCCCTACGGCGAACCGGCCGCGCCGAACACGATCGACGAGATTCGCGCGATGGCGGCCTCGGGAATCGAAATCGGCTCGCACGCTTGGACACACGCCGACTTCGGGCACTTGTTCGATCCGCACCGCATTCGACACGAGCTGTTCGACTCGAAGCGGGCGTTGGAAGATCTAATCGGACGAGAAGTTCGCTACTTCGCGTTTCCCTTCGGATGTCACGAGCATCTCTCGAAGCGGGCATTCGCGCTGGCGAAAGAGGCCGGCTATCACGCGGTGTGCACGGCCTATGGAGGATACAACCTGCCCGGCGACGATCCGTTCAACATCCAGCGATTCCACGGCGACGAAAGCCTGTTGCGGTTGATTCATCGGGCGACGATCGACCCACGATTGCTGCGGGTGCCGCGCTACGAATACACGTTGCCCTCACCGGCCCCGGTGTGCCCTTCGTGCGACACGCCGTATCGCCGACCTTGCGACATCGCCTTGCCGAAGGAAGAAACGCCTCGATGCGAATCGCCCGGTGAGGCCGAATGCTTTCAAGCGGTAGCCGAAAACGTCAACTGATCAGCCTTGCATCTGTGTCCTCGAGCACCGACAGCCGAGAATTGAACCGCCGATGACCCGAATTGCCGAACCCACCGGACCGCAACTCCCCGAGACGCAGCCGGCCTGCAACACCGAGGATGCCTTGCCGACGGCGTCGATGGCCGACACCGTCTTGCTGTTGTTGGTGTTGTCGGTCGTGCAACGACTGATCGGCTTCGTGCGGGCGAGCTTGTTCTGCCGCTGGCTCGATCCGGCCGAGCTGGGCCGTTGGGACATGTCGTTTGCCTTCTTGATGACGGCGGGGCCGCTCGTCGTGCTGGCGCTGGCGGGATGCTTGGGGCGATACGTCGAGTACTACCGACGCCGTTCGCGATTGCGCACCTTCATTCGACGAACGGCGTCGCTATATTTCGGCCTGGCGATCGTGGGAAGCGTCGTCGTCCTCGCGGCAGCGGAACCGCTTTCGGTGTTGATTTTCGGGACGGCGGCCGAGGCGGCCACCGTGCGTCTGTTGGCCGCGGCACTGTTGGCGGTGACGACGTTTAACTACGTGTACGAACTCGCGGCGGCGCTGCGGAACACGCGGCTGGCTGTTTCGCTTCAGTTCGTCAACAGCGTGCTTTTCGCCCTGTTGGGCGTCGGATTGCTGTTGGGACGCGAGGTCTCGGCGACCAGCGTAATTATCGCATACGGAGCGGCGTGTTCGATCACCGTGTTGCCCGCGGTCGTGTGGTTGGTTCGCAATTGGACGAAACTTCCCGAGCAATCCACCGCGGTGGCCGCCGAACCGAATCGTTTTTGGCGGCCCTTGTTGTTCTACAGTGCCTGGGCGTGGGCGGCCGCCACGCTGTCGAATTTGTTCGAGGTCGCCGATCGCTACATGATCGTCCACTTTGCGAACGGCAAACCGGATCAGGCATTGGCGCTGGTCGGCGATTATCACGCGTCGCGGTTGGTGCCCGTGCTGATGGTTTCGGTGGCGGCGTTGGTCGGCTCGATCGTGACGCCTCATTTGAGCCACGATTGGGAACGCGGTGAGCGGGAACGGGTGTCGCAGCGGCTGAATTTGCTGGCGAAGTTGTTCGGGTTGTTGCTTTTGTGCGGCGGCGGTGTGATTCTCGCGACGGCACCGTGGCTGTTCGGCAGTATTCTCGGTGGAAAGTACGGTGGCGGCTTGGCCGTGTTGCCGCTGACGCTTACCTATTGCGTGTGGTTTTCGCTTTTTCTGATCTTGGAAAACTACGTGTTGTGTTGCGAACGGTCGCACCTGGTTGGGGTGTCGATGGCCGCCGGCCTCGCTACGAACGTGGTGCTGAATCTCTTGCTGTTGCCACGCTTCGGATTGCCGGGTGCCGTCGCCGCGACGGCCGTGGGGAATGCGGTCGCGCTGGCCGCGATCATGGGGTTCTCGTATCGACATGGATTGCGATTCGATAAAGGCACGTTGTTGATGGCGCTTGTGCCCACGGTTTTCCTGTTGGGCCCCATCGCGACGGCCGGAGCGATCGTATTACTGGTGGGAGTTGCTTTTGCCGGCGACCGCATTTTGTCGATTGCCGACAAGGCCGAAATCGCCGCCTACTTGCGTTCGTCGGCAGCGAAGGCACGCGGTACGCCGTCCACCGCCGAGGGAGTAGTGGAAAACCGAGGCGTCCGTTCGCTTGCGGCCGAAATACTCGATCGCATGGCCGATCGCTTGGTAGGCGAACCGACGGACGAACCGGCGAAGCGACTGAAGGTAATGTTCGTGATTACGTGCATGCCGGTCGGCGGGGCGGAAACCCTTCTGGTCGAGCTCGTGCGGCGGCTCGACAGGCGGCGATTCGATCCGGAGGTGTGTTGCTTGAAATATCGCGGTCCCTTGGGAGAGGTGCTGGCTCGCGAGATTCCCGTCCATACCGGGTTGCTGGCGAACAAGTACGACGTGCGCGTGCTTCCCCGGTTGTGGTGGCTGATGATTCGCCGGCGTGTCGATGCGGTCGTCACCGTCGGCACGGGCGGCGACAAGATGTTTTGGGGACGGCTGGCGGCGTTCTTTGCGAGGGTACCGGTGATCTGTTCGGCGCTGCACTCCACCGGACTTCCCGACCGGGTCGAGTGGCTCAATCGGCGGCTGGCATTTTTGACCGATGCCTTCATCGCCGTCGCCAAACCACACGGTATTTATCTGGCCGAACACGAGGGCTGTCCGGCCCAAAAGGTGCGGGTGATTCCCAACGGCGTCGACACGGATCGCTTTTCTCCGGGGACACCTCGCGATGAGCTGTTTGCCGAGTTCGGGATCGATCCGGGAACCCCGATCGTGACGATCGTCGCGGCATTACGTCCGGAAAAGAACCACGAACTGTTCTTGAAGGTCGCGTCACGCGTGCTCGAACATCTGCCGCGAGCGCATTTTCTTGTCGTCGGCGACGGTGAACGCCGCAAAGAGTTGGTCGACTTTGCGCGACGGTTGGGATTGCGGGAATGCGTGCATTTTCTAGGAACACGTACCGATATTGCCGACATTTGGCGAATATCGACGGTCGGCGTCCTCACCTCGCACATGGAGGCCAACCCGGTTTCGTTGCTCGAGGCGATGGCGTGCGGAAAGCCCGTCGTCGCTCCGCGCGTGGGCTCGATTCCCGAGACGGTTCACGACGGCGAGAACGGATTTCTCGTTCCCCCTGGCGATGTGGACGCGTTCGCGGCACGCATCAGGCAGTTGCTGTCCGATTCACAACTGGCCGCGAAGATGGGGAAGAACGGTCGCGGCTACGTCCAGCAAAACTGGTCGATCGATCGGATGATCGCCGGATACCAGGCGATGATCGAAGAAATCTATCGGCGCAAGCGGCCGCACGCGCTGCCGGACGAGCCGACCGACGCATCGGTTCCGGCCTCGCAACGTGCGGCACCGATTCTCACGGCGCTGCTTGATTCGCCCTGGAACGTCGCCGAAGAAGCGGCCGATTCGCCGGCCGATTGCTGCGGCGTTGGCTGATGATCGAAGGAAAGGCGAGGATCACTCCTTCGGTTCCAGGCGGACTTCGTCGAGGCCGAACATGTAGGCCTTGATCGCCTTCGGGTTCGCGCCGACGATCGTGACCGATAGGACGTGGTCCCCCTTGGTCAATTCTAGCGACCCCAAGGTGATCGGTTCCGTCCGAACGACCTGCGGATTGTATAGGTCGATCGGCTCCCCGATCGGTGTGCCGTCGACGGCGAATCGAACGATGCCGTAATCGCGGGCCTTGGTGAGGACGACGGCCACACGGTAGGTTCCGTCGGCTTCGACCGGTAGCGAGAGCTCGAGCACGTCGCCGGGATGGGCCCCCGTCCACCAAAGTTGGTCGTTGTTCGTCCACTTGCCGAGAGGAAACCCGGCCATCCCTTGTGTGCCGACGTTGCCGTTCGGCTCGTTGAGGATCTTGAATCCGCCGGCTTGCGGCGGGGTTTTCACGTAGTAGCCGTGTCGACTTTCGACCGGTACGGGTCGGTATGGATCGTTGCCTTCGGCATTGAGATACCAGCAGACGGTGACGGCGTATTGCGTTCCCTTTTCTTCCGTGCGGAAGTATTTTTCGATGTAACCGTCGAAAGCGGTGTGGAAGGGAATGTTGTCGACCAGTTGCCAACGCAACACCGATTGGTGTCCGTGGTTGTTCTCGGTCATCGTTTGGGCGTGATAGGCCTTTTGGAACAAGTGCGGATCGCACCACGCGTATCCGAAGTAGTCTTCCGATCCCGTTCCGAAGGTGGAAGGATATTTTTCGTTGTCGACGAAGAACTTTTCGTCGCCTTCCCCCCACCAGCCGCCGGCCGGGTTCCACACGTGCAACATGACGCCCACGAAACGACCGCGACCGGTCGTTCGCAATAGCGACCAGTCGGGCCAACGATCTGCCGGGACGGGGAACGTGTCGCGGTGCCATTTACAGTGGAAGTATCCCAGCTCGCGCATCGGCCGTCGAAGCGGTGCAAGCAGCAACTCGCACGAAATGTTCCGCGAGGTGTCGCCCTCGTTGGTCAACGTGATTTCCGCCGACTTTCCGAAGGGCATGTACCAGTATGCGTATCCCCCGTTTTCCGTCACGCCGGTAAGAAAGCTGCGGTACAGGTTCTTTCCCGGGGCGGTGCCGAAAAAATCACCCACGGGACACCAAACGGCGGGAGCCGATTGATCGTCCCAGGTGATCGACAACGTCACTTGACGAAGTGCCGCCATTTCGTCTTCGCGGTCGCCCATCTCGAGTTTGCCGCGGATGCCGACGATGGCGGCCGGACCCTCGATCGCGAACGTGCGTGTTTCACCGGCAGGCAAGGTGAAGCTGTCGGCTACCGTTCGAACGTCGTCGTACACCGGCGGCAGCTCGCCCATCCGTTCGGCAAAAAAGCGATCGACTTCGGCCAGTTTGTCGGCGTGTGCAGCGGCTAGTTCAGTGGAGAAACTCGGCACTTTCGTGCCTTCGGGAAATGTGCGATAGACGAATTGGTAATAGCGTCCCCAGTTCGGTTCGGCGACGATTTTGCACGATTTTTGATAGGGAATCGGGAAGTAGAGATTTTGTCCCCGGCAGCCGTCCTCGGCGAGATTGTATGACAAGTGCGGATACGCGAAGGGGGCCGTCTTGCCGTCGAAATACTGCTCGAAGGGAAGATCGACGGCCGGAGTCTCGGCACCGTCGATGTAGATCTTGACGTGTCCGGCTTGCGCCAAGGCCGACCAGATCCGCCAGATGCAACCGGGACCTTGCATTTCGGCCAAGACCTGCATGCCGTTTTCTTCCCGGATGAAGTGATGGCCGTCGCCGTTGGCTGCCCAGTTGACGTAGGTGTCGGTTTCGGAATCGTAACGGCTGTTGCGGTCCCAACTCGACCATTGGCGGCACGATTCGCCGTCGTCGGGAAGAACGGCTACGTGCGACGGATCGAGCATCAGTCGGATCAGGTCGCTGTACGAATACTCGGCGGCCGACACGACCGCTCCGACAGCCGGGCACCAAACGGCCAGTACCAGCGATACGTTGGCAAGCAGACGGGCAGGACGCATGAGCGAAACCTCCTGTGCGGTACGAACGCGTGCACACCCCGGCAGGAAGATGCCGCCGAGCGTTGGTATTCTACTTACACGCCGTCCGAGGTGCACGCAAATTGGACGATTTCGCCGATGGACGAAACGGCAAAAATGTCTGCCGACGCCACGAAAAAATCCCCGCGATAACACGGCGGGGATCAAGCTCGTAAACAAAGATGTGGATACCGGCCGTGGCTTCCGGCCGCGATGCGAGGGGCGGATCGTGGCTTACTCCCCTTGCGAAGATGGAGGTGAAGCCGGATGCGAATCGGACGGCGCGTTGCCCTTACGCGACTGTGCCGCGATAAAGCCCATGCGCAATTCGTGCAGGATTTGTTCTAGGGCTTCTGTTTCTTCGAGAGTGCGACGGCCTTCCGTCTTTTCTTGCAAGAGGGCGATCGAATCGATGACGTGTCGCGCCCGATTGAGCATGACGGTCGGTCCGCCGGTGGCGGGGTTGGGAAGCAACCCCAGATAAATCATCGCTTCCATGGCCAAGTTACTTGCCAGTTCGGTCAACGTCGGCGGCGGCAGGGGCGGATCGTCGAGCGGTTTGCCCGTCCCTTGAGCTTCTGTTTTCTGCTGCTGTTGCTTGGCCAACTCTTCTTTTTCACGTTCGACTCGTGATTTCCAATCTTCGTCGATGTGCAGCTTTTTTTCGGAATTGGAAGAATCGCTCATGATCTCGTCTCCCTCGTGTCGCCGATGCGAAGTGCGCGTGTCGATCGACGGTCAATCCGACGATTCGGCAGCCGCGTCGTGTCGGTCCGACCGCCGAGACGCTGAACGACGACTGCGGTGTTCCAGTGCGGCACCGATGAATCCCTTGAACAAAGGGTGTGCCTTGGTCGGCTGCGACTTGAACTCGGGATGGTATTGCACGGCCACATACCACGGATGGCTCGGCAGCTCGACGACTTCCACCAGGTCTTTTTCGGGATGGATGCCCGTGATATGCAATCCGGCGTCGGTGAGTTGTTTTCGATACGCGTTGTTGAACTCGTACCGGTGGCGGTGTCGTTCCGAGATGGTGTCGGTTCCGTACAACACGCGGGCGGTGGAGCCTTCGACCAACCGGGCCTGATAGGCCCCCAAACGCATCGTGCCTCCCTTGTCGGTGACGGTGCTTTGTTCTTCGAGTAGGCAAATGACCGGATGCGGCGTGTCTTTCTCGAATTCGGTCGAATTGGCTCCGGCCAAACCGGCAACATTGCGTGCGTACTCGATCACGGCGCATTGCATTCCCAGGCAAATGCCGAAGAAGGGAATTCCTTTTTCGCGGGCGAAACGGATCGCTTCGAGTTTGCCTTCGATGCCGCGCTCCCCGAACCCGCCCGGCACCAAGATACCGTCGACCGATCCTAGCAGCGATTCGGCCTTTCCCGACTCGATCGCTTGACTGTGGACGCGTTCGATGCGGACCTGCGCGCGATGGTGAATGCCCGCGTGGTCGAGTGCCTCGTAAATCGACTTGTACGCGTCGCGGTGTTCGGCATACTTACCCACCACGGCAATGGTGACTTCGGCTTCGGGATTGCGGATGCGGTGAAGCAGGTCGTGCCAGTGCGAAAGATCGAGCGGACCGGCCGACAATCCCAAGCGTTTGATGATCAGTTCGTCGAGCTTGTTTTCGACCAAACTGACGGGCACTTCGTAAATCGAAAGCTCTTTGTCGCGTTCTTCGATGACGGCGTCGACGGGCACGTTGCAGAACAAAGCGATTTTGGAGCGTTCGTCTTTACCGATTTCCCGCTCGGTGCGGCAAATGAGGATGTCGGGCTGAATACCGATCTGTCGCAGTTGACCGACGGAATGTTGCGTGGGCTTCGTCTTCAGCTCGCCCGCGGCCTTCAAGTAGGGAATCAACGTGAGGTGGATGTACAGGCAGTTTTCGCGGCCGAGGTCGATCGACAATTGTCGGATGGCTTCCAAGAAAGGAAGACTTTCGATGTCGCCGACCGTGCCGCCGATTTCGGTGATGACGACGTCCACATCGGGACCGGCCAACTTCGTGACCGCCGACTTGATTTCGTTGGTGATGTGGGGGATCACCTGAACGGTCTTACCGAGAAACTCGCCGCGGCGTTCCTTCGTGATGACCGACAGGTAAATCTTTCCGGTCGTGTAGTTGCTGTCGGCGGTCAGGGGGCTGTTCGTGAACCGTTCATAATGCCCGAGGTCGAGATCGGTCTCGCTGCCGTCGTCGAGAACGTAGACCTCTCCGTGCTGGTAAGGGCTCATCGTGCCCGGATCGACGTTGATGTACGGATCCATTTTTTGCATCCGCACCGAAAGACCGCGTGCTTCGAGCAACATGCCGATCGAAGCGCTGGTCAGCCCTTTGCCCAATGAGCTTACGACGCCGCCGGTTACGAAGATGTGTTTCGTCATCGCCAGGTTCATGCTCCCATCGATTCGCGCGCTTTTCTCGCGACCGAGACCGGTCCGAGAAACTCCAAAAGCCCGATTCTATTGGTCCCCGGGTTGAATCGAAAGACCCCACTTGGGGATGTCGACAAAACCGGCGACAAGAGGGGACGGCAGCGGGCACCGGCAGTCGGGGGCGCTGCGTTGAACGGGGAGTTGCCTACGTGATGCCCTTTTGATGCCGTTCGACGAATCGGCGGTAGTCCTCGAGGGTGTCGATACCCGGCGCGTGGTGGGGGATTTCGCCGACGACGATGCGGCGGCCGTACCAAAGAGCGCGAAGTTGTTCCAGGCGTTCGGTTTCTTCCAGCGGCGAGGGGGCGTATTCCCGAAACCGCAGCAGGAAGTCGCGGCGATAGGCGTAGATGCCGACGTGAAGCCGAAACAACGGCGGTTCCGCGGTCAACATGTCATCGGACCATTCGCGCGGATGCGGTATGACACTCCGGCTGAAATAGAGAGCGTTACCGGCGGCATCGCATACGACCTTCACACACGAAGGATCCTCGAGTACGGCGCGGTCGCGAATGGGCGTGGCCAGCGTGGCCATTTCGGCCTCGGGGGTACGGGCGAGTAGTTCGATGAGCAAGTCGATTGCCCTGGGATTGATCTCGGGTTCGTCTCCCTGGAGATTGACGATCGGGTCGAACTCCGCGAATTGTGAGGCGACCGCGGCCACACGATCGGTACCGCTGGCGAGGTTCGGATCGGTCATGATCGCCCGCCCGCCGGCCGCTTCGACGGCCGTCTGGACTTCGGGCGAATCGCAGGCCACGACCACCACCTGGGGCAGCCGGGCCGCCAAGGCTCGCCGATAGGTATGGACGACCAAAGGCAATCCGGTCTCGGCGAGCAGCATTTTTCGCGGCAGGCGCGTCGACTGAAGTCTCGCCGGAATGACGACCGCCGGTATTGTTTTGGAGGAACGGTCCGATTCGTTGCCGACCATGGTTCAGTTCATCCGTGATGCTGTTTCGTTGCCGATCTTTCCATTTCGCCGTGCCCCGAGCGAGCCGCGTCATCCACGATACGGGTGGTGATAGCCTTCGCGGTATTCCCGCTTCAGGAGGGCCGCTGCAGCGGGGTTGTCGACGATTTGCTCGGCTTTTTCATCCCAGACGACCGGCGATTCCGACTCGTAGGCGATCATGCCCAATTGAACAGTAGCGGTCGACTTGTACCCTTCCAGAATCGGACAATCGGGTTGCCGTCGTGTTCGAACCGCTTCCAGGAAGTCGGCCAGATGCAATGTTTGAGCGTCGGTATTGTACGTGAACTCTTGCCGATCGGCGTTCTTGCGTTGCGGGATGACGACCCAACGCTTGTCGGTCGCGAAAATGGTGGCTTTGTCGCCGAAGAAAAAGATGCCGTTGTTGACTTCGGGCGTGTATTCTTCGGCGCCCCAAAGCCGATGACGCCACACGACCGGGCAGCGATCGAACTCGAAATGCACGGTCAACGTGTCGGGGGTGGTGATTTTTCCCTTGAGATAGTACAGACCGCCCGCGGCAACGATCCGGGAAGGCATCGACAAATCGAGGATCATGCGCGTGGCGTCGATCAAGTGAATTCCCCAGTCGACCAGGTGGCCGTGGCCTACCTCTTTTTCGAGGCGCCAATGCTTGTGGCCGACCTGCGGACTGTAGGGTAGCTTGGGCCCGGGGCCGCACCACAGATCCCAGTCGAGTTCCGGGGGAGGGGCTTGCGGCGTGGGATCGACCGTGCCCGCCCGATAGTGAATTTGGGCGTCGACCTGGACGATTTCCCCCGCTTTTCCCGAGGCGATGAAGTCTTTGACGTCGTGGAACGCCTCGTTTTCACGACGTTGGAAGCCGATTTGGACCACACGATCCGAAGCCGCCACCGTGTCGACCATCGCGCGGCCTTCACGGACGTCGTAGGAGATCGGCTTTTCGCAGTAGACGTCGAGACCAGCCTTTACTGCGTCGATCAGTTGTAGGGCGTGCCAATGCGGCGGTGTCGCGATGATGACCGCGTCGAGTTTTTCTTGCGCCAGCATGTCGGTGTACAGCTTGTACGTTTTCGGTGCCGTACCCTGAAGCTGCTTGAGTTCGTCGGCCGCCGCAGCGAGGTGGCTGCTGTCGACGTCGCAAACGGCTGCAATTTCGACACCCCCGACCTTGAGGGCGGCTTTGGCGTCGACCATTCCGTACCAGCCCACGCCGATGACACCCAATCGCAACGTTTTCTCGTTGCGGGCAGGTTGTGCCGCTGCATACAGAGCGTGCGTCATTCCCAACGCGACGGCCGACTGTCCTAGAAAACGACGACGATTCGATCGCAGCATGGTGCACCTCGATGATTGTTCGGGAGTCGCGACAAAGCCGCCCACACGGCAAGAGATTCACGACCAAACGGCGTGTGCCTATTCTACGCTCGGTCGGAACGGCGGCTCAAGAACCGCGGATGAAAACGGCGGCATGCGATCCCGTGCCGGAGCATCGGCGAGCGTTTTTTCGGCTTCTTTGTTGCCGCAGCCGTAGGAACGAAGCAAAAATGAGAAATCTCTCGCCCACGAACAAGAAAAATATGGGGCCGTTTCGAACACACGGGGACTGTGCAATGAGTCGCAATCTACCTGCTTTGAGTCGTCGAGGTTTGTTGATCTCCGGTGCGCTCGCGGCAACGGGAGCCGTCGCGCTGCGAACGGCCGTGGCGACGGAAACCGCCGAACAAAAACCTTTTCGCTACTGCTTCAACACGGGAACCGTGCTGGGCAAGAAAGTGCCGATTGCGGAGATCGTCGATGCGGTCGGTAAGGCCGGTTACGACGGCATCGAACCCTGGATC
>CAYVVR010000030.1:0-7316 GCA_964454655.1 uncultured Planctomycetaceae bacterium
CGCGACTGCGAACAAAAAGAGGACCGGCGTGCGACGTCCGGCACGCGATCATCGGTGTCTCACCGGCAGCCATTCGATCGCACCGAGGTCCGGTCGGCGGAAGGGGACGGGGTTGCCCAAGAGGTCGCACTCGGGGGCGTCGGGAATCGTGATGCCTGCATCGATGCACGGCGAGTTCGGACGCAGGCCGAACGCCTGCAACGCGCGGCGTGTGTGCATGTCGATGTCGGTGCCGGGATGACGCGGGGCGATCCATCCCGGATCGGCCGTGATCGGGTGCGTCTCGCTCGGATGCGGGGCGATGTTTACGTACAAGTTGTTGCGGAAGACGGTTTCTTTGCCCGCGCCGCGCGAGCCCCATGTACCGCGATCGGCGAAGTAGAAAATGTTGTTCTCGAAGCGACTGCGCAGCGGGGTTCGATCTTCTAGAAACACGGCGACGTTCAGTCCGCGGCCCACCACGTGCGTGTTGTTGTAGATGTGAATCTGCTCGGCTTGCGACTTGCTTTCGAATCCGTAGCAATAGATGCCTTGCCGATCGTTCACGCTCAGATTGTAGCGGATGGTCACGTTGCGGTTGTGCTTCTTCATGATCCCGCAAAACCACATGTTGTCGTGGCTGTAGTTGTATTGGATGAGCGTGTTGATGCAGTTGTAGTCGGCGTCGAAACCGCCTCGGTCTTGGCCGTCGTCGCCGATGTTGCCGTAGGCTTCGTTGTACTGGATACGCGTCCCGTCGGAATCGAAGCAAAAAATGCTGTGCCCTTTTTCGGCTCGACTACTGTGCGCGACCGTGTTGTACTCGCAAACGGCATCTTTCGCACAGCGGACGATGATTCCGTTGCGGCCGGTGCGACACACATAATTGTCGGCGATGTGCACGTTCGTCCAAAGGTTGCGGGAAACCACGTCGCGGCCGTCGAACACGACACCGCCGCACGACGACGCGGTTGCGATGCCGACGCCGCCGACCCGCTCGACCCGGTTGTTCGTGATCCGAAGATCGTCGAGGCGGGCATCGCGGCAATTCATACGCACGTGAATGCCGCCGCGTTTCTTCTCGCCGACCAGCGAGTTTACATCGTGGACGTAGCAATCGTCGACGACGATGTGTCGGAAAAGCCGGTCTTCGTCTTCCATCTGCACGAGGATGCCGAACAAGGTTCCCTGGTCGCGACCGCTGCCGTCGGTGTTCGTGACTTCGAGGCCGGAAATTTCCCAGTGATCGACGTTGCGCAACAAGACGGCCGCGGGATGCTTCCCTTGGGCGTCGATTCGCGGACGGGCGCCGGCGCCGTACGCCTCGACGCGGATCGGTGCGTCGGGCTTGCCGCATCCTTGCGGCGCGAACATGCCCGTCACGCGCACGCCGCGACGGAACAAAATCACATCGCCCGGAGCGAAGACATGCGTTCGCAACGTATCGAAGTCGGCCTGGGAATCGACGCGGTATTCGCGGCCGAGTGCGACACGAACGGCATACACGAGCGAAAAAAGGATGCACAACGAGACGAAAAACGATCGCGACACGAGAGAAATCCTTTCAGATCGGGGGGGACGAACGACGCGCGGCAACGGATAGCGAGCCGGACTTGTCGCGGCGACACGGGCGACGACCGTGTTTTTCTATTATGCGTCGCGGGCAGACGCCTCCGCAATGCAGTCGTTCGGCAGATCGTGTGGCGAAACCTTTTCGTGCGTTTTTTCTTGCGGCAAGCCGTGTTATGATCGTTCGCGACTCGCGAAGCCCCCTCGGCGCCGTACGGCGCAGCGCCGCCTTTGGCGGTAGACGGCAAAAGACGCACGTCGCACGGCGAGGCCGAACTGAATTCCGGTGTTCGCCGAGGGGACGCCGTGCGGGGGCGTTCTCGTGGGGGCAGCTTCCGATCGATCGGGCAGACGTTCATCGAGGAGAACGGTATGGATCGCGATACAGCCGGGAATTACCGTGAACTTTTGGAGCAGGATCCGCCGCAATTCACCGACCGCGTCGATACACCCTGGGACGACGTACCCGATTACGAAGACTTCAACGGCAAGGCGTACCGGAACATCGTTCGCGAGCTCACAAGGATGCGCGTCGCCGGTAACGAAACGGCGGAAACACCGGTTCCTCCCGCCCCCGGTTCGCACGGCGTTTTGGTGTTGGGCGAAGCGGGAACGGGAAAGACGCACTTGCTGATGCGGGTGGCGAAGAACCTGGCCCAATCCAACCACATTCTCTTCGTCCGTAAGCCGAACAACGAAGAGGCCGTCGCCCAACACATTTGGACGAACATCATTCGCAGCTTGTCAAGAAGCGTGCCGCATGATACGCACCGCCGCTCGCAGCTCGACATTCTCTTGGCGCACGTGTTTTCCGCCGTGTTGATTCCGGAATTCGAACGCAACGGGCGAACCGGCCCCGAGGCGGAACAACGTCGGAAATGGGCGAAACTACTGCGCGATGATCCGTACAACCTGTTCCATATGCTCGGGAAGGGCAAAAAACGTCAAGATAACGTCAGAAAGATCCGCGGGAAGACGCTGCGATACCTTCAGGTGCATCATCCCGATGTGGACCAAAAAATCGCCCATGCGTTGATCACGTATTGCTTCGTGTCGGATGACGAACGGAAACGGTTGTTGCTCACCTGGTTGGCAGGCGAAGAAATCGATGAGAGCGAAGCGAAACGAATCGGGTTGCCGGCCGGTTGGGTCAGCATCGACGACACCTCGACCGACATATCGACGCAACAGCAGCGAGAAGAACAAGCTCTGCGTGCCATTCGTTCGCTGGGGATTTTATCGACGTACTACCGGCCGCTGATTTTGGCGTTCGACCAACTCGAAGGCCTTCGCAACCAACGGCGGTTGACGGAACGGTGGGGCGACGTCGTACGTGAGATATTCACGATGACGCCGAACCTTTTGATCATCACGTGTATCTTTCCGTCACTGTGGGAGGAATGGTTCGGCAAGGTCCTCGACGAGAGCGTCTTACAGCGCCTTTCGCAGCGGCGCATCGAACTCGAAGCGTTTCAACCGCATCACGGCGCGGCTCTGCTGCGGACGCATTTACGATCGCATTTCGTGCGCTACCGGCTGCCCACCGAAATTTATCCGTTCGAAGAAGAAGATGTAAGCATTCTTTGCAACGGTAATCCATCGCCGCGGATATTCATCCAGCGCGCACAGCGGATGTTCGACGACTGGCTGGACGGCGAAGAGGAACCGACCGTTCCCGGCGACGAGCCGGAAATCGTCACTCAAGAGGCCATTGCCTCGGTCATCGAGACGGCGCTGCAGAAGTTTCGGGCCGAAGAATCGGAGCGGTACGACAGCAACGAAATTCTGCCCGAGACGGATTTCATCGGTCGTATCCAGAACATTTTCCAGGCGGTGTTGCAGGGCAGCGGCTACGACGTGCAATTTGCGAAAGCGATCCACAAAAAAGGGTACGTGATGCCGGCCAACTTCATGATCGAATCGCCCGAAACCGACAAGAAACTGTGTATTGCCGTGATGAACAGCACGGGCAATGCGTTTGCGCACCGAATCAAGAACCTTTTGGCGACGCACAAGGCGGGCGATCAGTACGACGAGCTGGTCATCGTGCGTGATTGTCGTTGCAAGGCGGTCGGCGCGAAAAGCCGCGAGTATCTGAAATCCTTGCAAGAAGACGGGGTGGCATACATTGCGGCGCAGAAAGCCGAAATTTGTCTGCTGAATACCCTCTACGAGGCGTTGACGGCCGCCGAAGAGCAAGATTTGTCGGTCGGCACGTACAAGATCGAAAAGGCGGAATTGGTCGCCTTCGCGCGCGAGAACGGACTACTCCGCGAGTCGGAAGTGTTCCGCGCCGCGATGTGTTTTCGCCCGGTCGAAGCCGCCGTCGGCTGAGACGGTTTGCGAAGCGCCGGTGCTTTTGTAGCTCGCACACCGGTCACAGGCCGATTACAGGTAGTCCAGCAGGGTCAACTGGAACATCTTGGCGGTGGCTTGCAGGGCGGCTTCGAGTGCCATCTGCCGGCCGGTGAGGCTCGAAATGGCCTCGACCATGTCGATGTCGTGTTCGTCCGACAGCATGCTGCGCAATTCGACATCCTCGTCTTCCAGGCGGGTTTGCAGGATGTCGAGACCGTTTTGCTTGGCGCCCAGGTCGGCCCGCACGAAGTTGAAGTTCAACAACTGGTCGTCGAGTTGCTGAACGGCGCGCTCCATCTCGTAGCTGTCGTTTTCCAGTAGCCCGTGCTTCAATCGCAAGAGGGCGTTGAAAACGCTTTCGGTTTCCAGCGGCGCGACGTCGCGGCCGGTAAGCGTCGTGGGTTCTCCGCCGGAAAGCGCCGGCGGATCGAGCGGATCGGTCGCGGCCACCAGCCCCGTTCCGTCGTTGCCGTCGGCGGGATCGAGCACGATTTCGAACCGTTGGCCGGCGGCAGGATCGGCCTGGAACAAGCTGATGATGCGATTGGCGTCGGTAACGCCCGTTTCGATCTCGAATCGTAGTTCCTTGTTTACCGGATCGAACGTGAACGATTCGACGCCGGGAACGGTGTCTTCAAAAATGACGCGGTAGCCGTTGGCATCGCTGGTGGGAAAACGCGATCGGACGATCAGGTTGCTGTTCGGTCCCGGCGAGGCGACCGTGGTCGTGGCGATGCTGCCCGGCGAAGTCGCCTGGGCCTCGTTTTCGCCCGGTGGAACGAACCCCAAGTCGATGGCCGTCGTGCTCAACTTGGTGCGTTCGACGGTCAATGTTCCCGGTCCGATGCTGTCGTCGACCAGTTCGATACCGTTGCCGTAGGTGGCCAATCGGGCGTACAGCCACGGTTGTTCGCCGGGTGCCCTCGGCGGGTTGTCGGGATGGTTGTTGATCAGGTCGATCACGTCTTGCACGGTCTGCGCGCCGGAGATGTCGAATTCGAGCGTGACGCCGTCGGCGCGGGTGATGAGGAAGTCGATTCCGCCCGCCGAACCGCCCGAAGTCGACGTCGTTCCCAGTTGTACCAGGCCCGTGCCGTCGTTGAGCGGATTGCCTTCTTCGTCGGCCAGCACCAGTTCGAAGTCGTCGCGGGCGCCGGGCGTCGCCGCGAACAGATCGACCACGTCCTTGGCCGTCGTGTATCCCGGCGCGATGCCGATGGAAATCTTCTTGTTGATCGTATCGTAGGTGATCGTTTCGGATCCCGGCGGCAACCCCGAGTCGTAGATTTCCAGCTCGTAGTCGTTCCAGTCGGAACCGTCGTTGCGGGCGCGGAGGAGCAGGTCGTTATTTAAGCCGTTCGATGAATACGTTGCCGAAGCCCGCTGGCCGTCGCTTTGATAGTCGAACACCCCGCGGCCGAAGTTCATGTCGGCCAGTTTCGTTTCGCCGGTGAAGGTGCGCACGCCCAATTGGGTGGCGGTGACCCCGCCGTTTTCGCCGACGGCGAAGTCGGCGCCGCTGACGCGAGATCGAATGTCGATACCGGTACGCGACTCGTTGATTTGGGCGAGCAGTCCGGCGCCCGAGCTGTTGAGGATGTTGAGCAAGTCTTCGACCGTTTCGGCCTCGCTGATGTCGATGGTGTGTGTTTGGCCCGCGTTGGTGATTTGCAGGCCCGAGGTCTTGTCGAATTCTTCGCCCGATCCGCCTTCGGTGGTGGCGGCCCATTCGCCCGGCGGCGTGACGGCGATCAGGCCCAAGCCTGCGTAGTCGCCCTGATCGAGCGTGTCGAGTTCGGCGGTGAACGGCAAGTTACCCGAGGCGTTGGCCGCGTTGATCGCATCGACCACGTGCTGCGCCAGGGTGTGCCCTTCGTCGATCCATACGGTGATTTCTTTGGCGGCCGGATCGTACTGGACGACCTCGTTGCCGAAGGTCACGGTCGGATCGTCGAGAAAGCGGATCTTCGTGCCGTTCAGAGCGTCGCCGCGGGTGTCGGCGGTGAGAATGAAGTCGTTGTCGGTCGAGGGAAAACGGACGTACGCCCGCGAGTATGTGCCGGTGATGTCGTCGAGCGACGTCGTCAGCGTGAGGGCGGGATTCAAGTCGTCGCCGACCACGGCGTTCAGCCCGACGCCGATCGGCGTGTAGATTCCCAACTGGTGCGCCGAGTTGCCTTCGCCGACCTCGAGGATCGAAAGGTCGCCGACGGCGGCATCCAGTTGGATCTTCAACCCGGTCGAGGTGATCTCGACGTTAAGCGGCAGACGTGCGGCGTTGTTCTTGATCAGGGCCGCCACGTCGCCGATCGTTTCGGCGCTGCTGAGGTCGATCGTCGCGACGGTGCTTCCATCGGAGATGGCGATACTGCCCAGGTCGACTCCCAGCCCGCCGTACAGGTCGGAAAGTCGCGTATCCATCGTGAGCGCGGGGTTCAGGTCGGCTTGTCCGCGGACGGCGTCGGAAAGCGCGCCGAACATTTCGGCCCCGGTCACGTTCGTTTGGAACAATAGGTCGGTGTCGGAGTAGCTCAGCAGCGTGTTTTCGTTGCCCAAGTAGGTGATCAAGTCGCCGTTGCGTTCAAAGGGGCGAACGTCCGTCCGGCTGCCGGCGAACAGGTAACGATCGCGAAACTTGTGATTGCCGGTATCGAGCAATTGCTGGATGGCCTGCTCGATCTGTTGCGCGGCGGCGGCACGCTGGTCGTCGGTCGATGTCGTGCCCATCACACTCAAGGCGACCGCCCGGGCGTCGGAGACGATCTCGGAGACGTGCGACGCCGCCGAGTCGGTGGCCGTTAGGAACGACTGGTTCGTCTCCAGGTTGCTTTTGACTTGTTCCTTGCGTTCGAGCAGGCGTTGCAGGCTCATCACCCGCAACGCCGAGATCGGATCCTCGCTGGGAAGCTGGTAGCGGTACCCGGTACTGAGCTGCGTCTGCACGCGGTACAGCTCGCGTTGGTCGTACTGGACCTGCTGCAACAGCCGGGACCGTACGAACAAGTCGCTCACACGCGTGGTCGGAATTCCGATGATCGCACCCATGGCCGGTAGCTTCCTTGCCGATCGGCGGCGAACGCAACACCCGCGTTGCCCGTTCGTCCCGATGGTTTCCCTATGTCGTTACGACGTTCAAATGCTCACCAAGATTTCGAACAACTCGTTGAGCACGGCGATGAACCGTGCCGACGCTTGAAACTGCCGCTGAAAGGTCATCATCTTGACGGCTTCTTCGTCGAGGCTGACGCCGCTGGTGGCCATTTTTTGGCCCCGCAAGGTTTGCTCGAACACGCGGGCGCCTTCGGCCTCGGCCTGCGCCACCGCCGATCCCTCGGTCATGTCGCCGGTCAGTTGGTCGTACAACACGGCCAGGCTCATGCCGTTTTGGCTGTCGAGCGGGCGGTCGAGGA
>CAYVVR010000030.1:7326-14312 GCA_964454655.1 uncultured Planctomycetaceae bacterium
GTCGAGGAAGTCGGCCAACTCGAGGGCGATGTCGGTATCGACGCCGATCCCCCCGGCGCTGGCGGCAAACAGCGACGGGTCTTCTTGGACGACCGTGTTCACGGCGATGTCGCGGGCGGTCGAGCCGGTGAAAAAGGTGTTCAGGCCCAATGCGGCCAACACACCGCTGGAATCGTTCGCAAAGGCGAACTGCTGATCGATCGAGTCGGCCGAGATCGTAATCCGCCCGGTGGCGTCGGCCGAGGCGGTCAGCCCGTCGATCGCATCGAGCTGCGCCGCCAGATCTTCCAACGTCGTGTCGTCGTTGATGCCGTTCAAATCGACCTTGATCGTGGTTGTTTTCGCCTCGCCGGTGCGCGTGTTGTAGAGGATGACGTCGAACGAGCCGTTTTGCGGTGTGAAATCGAGCCCTGCGGTGTCGAGCGGGACGTCGGTCTCGTCCACCAGGTACGTGCTGGTCAACTCGCTGAAGCCGTTCAAGCCCTGCCCCGACGAGAAGACCTTGTTGAACTCGAAGATGAGCGCCCCGGCGAAATTGTCGAGTTGATCGAGAAACCCGCCGAGAATATCGTCGCGCGAGGTGATCAACCCGGCCAGTTCGCCGGCGCTGATGTCCAAGGGCGAATCGGTTTCTTTCAGGTGAATTTCGGCGGTGGCCAATCCGCGGTCGGTACCGTAGACGACTTCGACCTCGCGGCGCGTACCTTCGTACACGAGGAAATCACCGCCCGCGTACACGGTGACGCCGCCCGACTCTTGCTCTTCGACGCGAATGTCGATCAGCTCGGCGAGTTCTTCCAACGCCTGCAATCGCTGGTCGCGCAAACCGACGGCATCGCTGTTCGACACGTCGCCGCCTTCGGTCTCGGCGATGCGGATGTTCAGTTTTTGGATCGTTTCGGTAAGCTTGTTGATCCGCTCGGCCATATCGACGACGCGATCGTTCAGGTCGTTGCGGACCTCGGAAACGCGATTCGACAGCCGCGTGATGTTCGTGGCCAGCGTTTTCCCTTGAAGAACGGCCAGGTTTCGGACGGAAACGCTTTCGGGCTGGTTCAAGATCTCGGAGATCGCCGAGAAGAAGTTGTTCAAGTCGGTGCTCAGGTCCATGTCGCCCAGCTCGTTGACCAGGCCTTCGAGCTGGCCGTAGGTTTCCTCTTTGACCTCGGCACTCGAGCGATCGCTGACCGATCCTCGCAGACGTTCTTCGAGAAACGTGTCGATCTTCTGGATGACGGCTTTGACGTCGACACCCAAGCCCAACAGCAAACTACCCAACTGTTGGACGGGAGCCGGCGCGAGGACGGTCTCTTCCCGAATGTAGCCGGGGGTGTTCGCGTTGGCGATGTTCTGCCCGATCACCTGCATGGCGATCTGGTCCGCCCGCATGGTGTTCGAGGCCATTCGGATCGAGCTGTACAGCGACATCGCTTCGGGTTATCCAGTCCGTTGGAGTTTCACATTCCGCCGCCGACCCTCCCGGTCCCGGCGCAGCGGCAAACCGCGCCGACTTCGACGCGGTTTCTTATCACGTTTGAATTTTTGCTGGTTCTTCTAGGCTTCCTGGTTTATCAGGGATCCGCAATTTGCGGTTTCGGAATAACGGTTATCTTTGTTATATGTCGGCCGAGATTCGCCGCCGGTCGCGATAATCTCGAGTAATTGTGAAAGGTGAATCAGCGTCCGTTGGATGATCAACCAGTTCGTTAGGGCGTTGTGTTGCAACAGTCGCGCCCGATGACTCGCTTCGTTGGCACGGCGGCTGAGCTCGCCGTGTCGGCCTTGAACGGCTGCCGCCAGCGATCGGACGTTGTCGGCAGGAAGCCCGGCCTGCTTCGCCCGCGTCAACAACGCCTCGCGACGCTGGAGCAGCTCTTGAAGCCGTTCGGTGAGCGCGGCTTCTTCTTTGTCTACATTCGCCAACTCCTCCATGTTTACCGAAGCGAGCGATTGTCGCTTGCGGGTGAGGATGTCGAGCGATTCTTGTTGGATTGCCGAAAGATCGGTGAGAAAGCTCGCCAGTTCCGACTCCCAACTCGATTGCATTGCCGAGTTCCTTTTTGTGCTTCGGGTGCTTCCTTGCGGATGCGTCGGCTCGAAATACGCAGCGTTTGTGACGTTAGCGTCGCCGTAGTTCGAACAACTCGAACATGGGATCGCTGAAGCGGTCGGCCGCGGCGTCGGCCATCTTTTCGGCCAACGTCATGTCGAGGTGTTGTTGGAAAATTTCCTCGGCCTGACCGCCGTGGAAGTAAGGTGTTTTGTGGACCGACTTTCGCATCTCTTTGAGCATCATGCCGAACAGCGTTTGTCCGACGAACGACCGGAACGCATCGCGGAGTTCTTCGTCGTCCGTTTCCGCGACCGCATCGCTCGACGAAGGCTCGGTCATCTTCGACTCGAGCAACTCGGCGAACTGCGAGCCGCGGGCCGCCGTCGCCTGGTTCGCGGCGAAGGTTGCCTGATCGATGGTGCTTCGGCTTGCAGAAACGTCGGTGATCATGGTGGTTCCTCGAATCGAATGCGTCGATGCGACGCCTCGGGTCACGTTATTCGATAATCAATTGGGCGTGCAGTTTGCCGTCGCGTTGAAGCCCCTTGATGATCTCGATGATGTCGGCGGTCGGTGTGTTGATCGCATTGAGGGCTTCGACCAACGCCTTGAGCGTCGGGTTTTCGGGTTGCGAGGGATCGATGCCTACGAATCCGCCGGTGGTCGGTTGACCCGTTTCGATCACCATGTTCTTGTGCGTCACGACGACGGGGCCGATTTCGACGTCGCCGCTGATGACGATGCTGCCCGCCCGTTCGTTGATCACCACGCGAGGGCCGGTGGCCACATCCAAGAGCGGCAGGTTCAAGACCTGGGCCACGAACAGGACGGGATCTTCGGCATATTGACGAGGGATCATGACCTCGACGTTGCCTTGGTTGATCGCCCGAGCCAGGGGAATGCCGCTGCTTTGAAAGCTCATTTGGCTGTTGATCAGCTCGGCGACGTCTTGGGCGACCTGGAAATCGGCGTATTGCGGTTCCAGCACGAGCGTGATCTTGCCGTCTTTGACGAAGGGCGTGAAGAAGTCGGCCTCGAGCCGGCAGCCGCCGTGGATTCGGCCGACGGTCGGAATGTTCGTGTCGTCCAGCGTGATGGGGCCTTCGGCCAACGCGTACACGCGCGGATCGCCGGGGACCGGCCCCAGAAGCGGCGTGAGAAACAAGCGGCCGCCTTCAAGGCTCTTGGCCGATCCGACCGAGCTGACGATGCAGTCGATTCGGTCGCCTTGGCGGGCGCCGGCGGCGGGGACGGTCGCCGTCACCAAAACGATCGCCACGTTCTTTGCGTCCTTCAGTTCCGTCAGGCCGTCTTTGCCTAAAGGCGTGCCCATCAACTGCATGGCCGTGCCCAGGCTGCGGATGGTGGGCAGGAAGTTTCCGCCGTCGCCGGTTCCCTTCAGCCCCACGACGATGCCCAGCCCGTGAATGACGTTTTCTTCTTGGCCTTTTACGCGGCAAATGTTCTTCAGCGACACGCCGGCGTCTGCCTGCGGCAGGATTCCCGCACACACGACGGCGATCATCGCGACGGCTGCGATTCGCACGTTGCGACGTTGCCGGTTGCGGGCTTCGGTTCGGTGGTCGTTTGCGTGAAACATGGTCGTGCCGGATCGTGTTTTGGGAGTTCGGGGAAGAAAAGCGTCCGTCAGAAGGGTTGCACGGCGTCGAGCCAGCGGAGGGCCCAACCGCGGCGATACCCGTCGCGGACGTGTCCCGCTTCGCGTTTCACCAATCGCAAATTGGCGACGTTTTCACTCAAGACGGTGTTGTCGGGCAAAATGGCGTCGGCCGACACCGTGCCGGTCAACGCGATTTCCCAGGTGTCGTTGTTGACCTGGATGAAGCGACGTCCTTCGAGCACCAACAGTCCGTTCGGTCGGACGTCGACGACCTCGCACGAAACCCGCAACTTCATCGCCTCGCGGGTTTCGAGTTCCGATTCGGCGCGATACTTGTTCTCCATCGCGCCCGAGACCGTCGGATCGCCGTCGGTTTGCGGATCGGGGATCAGGTGCCAGCTCTTCAGCAAGATCCAGTCGCTGAGGATGAACTTGCCGTCGGCCTTCTTGCGGCGATCCATTTGGCCTTCCGAGATGACTTGCGTCTTTTCGTCGACGACGACGGTCACCAGATCGTGCAACGCGAACTTTCGCGGTTCCGGCGGCGGCTGGTACGTCCACGAGGCTTTGTCGAGCGTGGGCGGTTGCGGGTTCGGATTCCCGGCCGTCAGCAAGCTGCCGCTTTGGGCCGAAACCGACGCAGCCGCCGTCAGCGTCAAAAGCGTCGCAGCGATCAGTTCCGGAAGACGTCGTTTGTTCATCGGTCGTGCTCGTCGTTTGCTTGCCAAATGTTTTCGGAATGCCTGTTGTTCAGCGGGCGGCGGTTTCGTTCACCTGCACGCCGCGGGCGAAGACTTCGACTTCTTGGAATCCACTGACGCGGGCGTAAAAACGCCGCTTGCGATCGAGCGATTCGACTTCGACCAAATCGCCTTGGGAACCTTCGGCCGTCGCCCGGCCGACCGTGCGAATGCGAATCCCCGAGGCTCGCACGTACACGGTGACCACGTCGTTTCGTCGCACCAACACGGGAAGGCGGATGTCGCTGCGCGTGAGGATGCGGTTTTGCCCGATCGCCGTGGCGACTTCTTTGCCGATCACTTCTTCCAGCGAACGGCACACGTCGGGGTCGGCGGCCGTGTTCGCGTCGACGTCGCGGCTTAGGGCGACGTCTTCCCGGCGGATGATCGCCCCGCGGGGAAGCGATCGGACGGCGACCACCACGGCACGCCGGGGAGTGACCTCGGCGACGACCGGAATCGTGCCCCGGCCCGCCGGATTGTCGATCACCAGGTCGAATCGCTGCGTGCCCGTGTACGGCGGCGTACCTCCGCGGACGGTGATTTGCGAATGCGGATCGGCCAGCAACGCGGCATGGTTCGCATCGAAACGGCAAGCGACGTCCCAGCCGCTTTCGCCGGAAACCTCGGCCAGATGGCGAGCGACGGCTTCTTCCACCAACCGCTTCGCCCGCGAGGCCACCGCCTGCGAGATCGACTGGACGGCCGAGGTGTTCACCACCGCCGGCCGCGTCACCTCGACCATGTTCGCCCCCTCGAGTCGGTGCGCCCGCATGTCCAAGCCGCGAACGACAAGGACTTCTTCGACTTGTCGGCGGGTGATGAAGCGTCGTTCGCCGGGGGCCGGAGCAGGAACCAACGCCGTTCGCGAAAGATTCTCGGCTACGGTTCTATCGGAATCGCGAACCTCGGCCACGTCGCCGAGCGTGACGGTCGCACTGCGGCAAACAGCCGTAGGACGCAACAGGATTTCGGCCGCGTCGGCGGGCGCGGCGACGTGCACCGCTGCGGCAATCAGGCACAGCGACAACAGTCGTGTTCGAAAAATCCTGTCGAGCGTTCGCATGGTTTCCGGCTCGTCGGTTCGGTTCAAGGTCGAGTCAAGTTAACCGTTAATACCGCCGCAGGTTGGCCACCAGTTGCATCATCTGGTCGCCGACTTGGACGGTTTGCGAATTCATCTCGAAGGCCCGCTGCGTGGTGATGAGGTCGATCAGCTCACGCACCGGTTCGACGTTCGAGGCTTCGAGCGAACCTTGCCGCAACAGGCCGAGTCCGTCTTGGCCGGGTGTTCCCGTCACGGGCGTACCCGAGGCGTCGGTTTCGGCGTACAGGTTCTCGCCCAGCTTCAACAGGCCTTCGGGATTGATGAAGCTGACCAGCTCGATCGTGCCGACCTGGGTGAGGTTGGGCGTTCCGGGCTGTCGGACCGAAACGATGCCTTCGGGGCTGATGACGACGTTCGTGGCGTCGCTGGGAACGACGATCGGCGGTTCGAGGAGCCGCCCGGTGTTCGCCGAGCCGAGCACCAGGTTGCCGTTGGCGTTGATCGAGAAGTTACCGGCCCGCGTGTACAGCACCTCGCCCGACGGATCGAGCACTTGGAAGAACCCGTTGCCTTCGATGGCGACGTCGAGTTCGCGTTCGGTTTGCTGGAAGGCGCCTTGGCGGAACTCGCTTTGGATGCTCGAGACGCGAGTTCCCAGGCCGACCGAAATGCCGGTGGGCGTGTATTGGCCCGACGTGTCTTCGGCACCGGGGAACATCTCGTGGCGATAGAACAGGTCCTCGAAGTTGGCGCGACCTCGCTTGAAGGCGGTCGTTTCGATGTTCGCCAGATTGTTCGAGATGACGTCGAGCTTCGTCTCCATGGCCGTCATGCCGGTGGCGGCCGAATAGAGGGTTTGTACGCTCATGGTTCCGTCCTATTTGCGATGAAACGTGGTGGTTCCGTCCGTCGAAAAATCCGCTTACACCCGCATGACGCGGTTGAACAGCCCCGACAGCATCTGGTCTTGGGTCTGCATCATGTTCAAGTTGGCTTCCAACAATCGCGAGGTGGTGATCATGTCGACCATTTCGGCGGTCGGTTGCACACCCGACATTTCGAGGTGGCCGGCGACCACGTTCCGCCGCTCGGCGGGCAGTTCTTCGTACCCGTCCAACGGTTGGAAGAGGTTTTCACCGACCCGACGCAGGCTGTCGTACGAGGTCGGTTCGACCAACGCCAGTCGCTGCCGAGCGCCGGGCTGTTGGATGGTGCCGTCGGGCAAAAGCTCCCACGGCCCGTTGTTGATCGGATCGATGACGATCGGGTTGCCGTCGGGGCTGAGAACGCGGTAATGGGCGTTGCCGAACTGGGTGACCAGCTCGCCTTGGTTGTTGATGAAGAAGTTGCCCGATCGCGTCAAAAACGTCTCGCCGTCTTTTTCGACCACGAAGAATCCGTCGCCGCGGATGGCGAAGTCGGTTTCGACGCCGGTTTCTTTGATGGGGCCTTGGGCGAAATCGGTCTTCGTTTCGAACATGAGGACACCGCCGCCGACGTCGTTGATTGAGCCCGAGCCGAGAT
>CAYVVR010000031.1:0-14116 GCA_964454655.1 uncultured Planctomycetaceae bacterium
TGCCGAAAGAGGGCGACGTGTCGCGCGCTGCGCCGCCGGTTAGAGGCTTTGGTATCCCTCGGGCAAGGTTTTCGCCTGCGGCCCCGGTAGGAGATTTCGTTTGGGCCAAAAGCGGCCTTGGGTATCTTTCCGCAGGATGGAGACGAGGTTGCCTTCGGGATCCAGCCCCGCGAATTCGCTCGGTTGTTCGGCGCCCGCCGGCAGCGCGAACCGGGGCGGATCGATTGCCTCGGTCGTGATCGGTTGGCCGCGGTAAATCGTATCGACTTCGTCGGCGGTCATGCGGACCGAAGGCAAGTGCGGCACGGCGTCGCGCGGCGGCAAAAGGTGCTCGCGCCAGTTCTCGTAGTTGATTTCTTCCGGCGCCAAGGCGTCTTCGATCCGGAAGGGGCCGACGGCCGTGCGAACGAGCCCCGACATGACCGCGGCCGTTCCCAATTCGGCGGCAATG
Source organism: uncultured Planctomycetaceae bacterium (assembly GCA_964454655.1). Taxonomy (GTDB): domain Bacteria; phylum Planctomycetota; class Planctomycetia; order Pirellulales; family Thermoguttaceae; genus CAYVVR01. The sequence goes on from CAYVVR010000031.1 coordinate 452, forward strand.
TCGCGTCCCAGGGCGCGAATGTAGGTTCCCGAGCCGCACAGCACTTTCAGTTCGAGTTCGGGGTACGCGTAACGCAGCAGTTCGATTTCGTAGACGACGACCGTTCGGGGCGGCAGTTCCGGCGGCGTGCCTTCTTGAGCCAGCTCGTACGCGCGGCGGCCTTCGACACGCAACGCCGAAAAGGCGGGCGGACGCTGCTCGATGCGACCGACGAACTTCGGCAATAGGGCCTCGATTTGTTCCGTGGTGGGGACGGGAGGATCGACCAGTTCTTCGACGGGCTGTTCGATGTCGTCGCTGTCGCTGCGCTTACCCAATAGGAAGACGGCGCGATATTCTTTGGGCAATTGCTGGATGTACGGAAGCAATTTCGTTGCCTTGTTGGCGCACGCGACGAGCACGCCTTCGGCCAGCGGATCGAGCGTGCCCGCGTGGCCAAGGTTCAGTTCGCGCGACGCCCGCTGGGTGCGATTGAGCGCATGGCGCGACGTCATTCCGCGTTCTTTTTTCAGGTTGTAAATGCCCATCACGTCGGACCGGCGTCGCTTTCGCATGGGAACTCCTCCGTCGACCGTTGCGGCCGCAGGGTGCCGTCGGGCGGCTGCTTGTGGACTGTCGCCCCAGAAATGACGAGCCGAAATGTGGAGATTTTCGGACCGTTGCACTCCATTAAATCGCACAACCGGTCGATTGCCAACCGGTTGTTGCGGCGTTGGTCGAATGCCCTAAAGAATGGTTATCTAATAAGCATTGTTTAGCAGCGTGAACGGCATGTTCTGGTAGCGTCGGCGTTCTCGCCGGGATCGTCGAGGCAAACGTGCGTCGCTTGCGGGCTGCGGCTTCTGTTAGACACCTCAAACGTACTCGAACAACACGCCGATTTCGCCGCCCGTCTTGAACAAGAATTGACGCGATGCCTCGTATTCGGCCGGGCCCTTCATGTGCTCGATCATCAAGGGCACGTCGTTGGGAAGCTGCGCCAGACGTTTCAGATACGTCTTGTAATCGAGTTGGCCCTCGCCGAGCGTCACCTCGACGAAGTGGACGTTCATCTCGACTTGCCACTTCAAGTCTTTTGCGTGGCAGCTGACGATCCACGGACCGAGCTTATCGAAGCATTCGTTGATCAAGGCCGTGTTGTCGTAGAATTTGGCCGGGCAATTCACCAGGTTGCACGGATCGAGGTGCACGCCGAACGCTTCCCGATCGACGGCTTTCAGCATTCGCAGGTACGCGTCGGGGCTGTCGGGCAGCGACCAGCCCATCATCTCGTAGCAGAACTTGGCGCGGCGCGGCTTGACGGCATCGATGATTTTGCGGGCGTTTTCGACGGCGGCGTCGAAGAAGTCGTCGGACAGGTTGTCGGGGTGCGGACCGTACCACACGTCGGCATTGAACGAACCGGCGATATCGACGCAGCACAGGGCACCCAATTCGTCGGCCAAGGCCAAGCCTTCGGTCACCCGTTCGAGATTCGCCTTGCGCTTCTCGGCGTCGGGATCGAGCAGGTTGCACCAGCGTCCGACCTCGGCGATGACGACGTCGTTTCGCTGGAAGGCCGTTCGGATATCGCGGATCCGTTCTCGGTCGTTGATGCCCACCGGCGGGCAATACGCGGCCCGGTAGCTTTTTTCGCGATGGGCGCGGGCGAGCGCTTCGGGATCGGTCGGGGCCTTGAAAACCGGTGCGCCCAGGCGGATGGGATGCTTCGTCGCCGGAGGCGTGCCCGCGGCCGGTTGCGTCGCCGGGATCGGTTCGCCTGTGGCCATACCTCCGGCGGCCGCCGCGGCCGTCAATACCGTCGACGTCTTGAGAAAGTTGCGTCGCGATGTCCCTTGCGTTTGCATCGATGGTTCTCCTGGACGAAGCAGAACAAACCGGAGGTGCCGTCTCGGATCGTACGACGAACCGACACGCCGTTCGCCGCACGATCGTTTGCCGAGATTCCATCATCCCCAACGCCGACGGCCGACGTCAAGGAAATCGGACACCGTTGTCCCAAACCGAATCAGGAAAAATGCCGGATACGCGAAGAACGACTGGAAATCAACACACCGCACGGGGACGCTCGGACGTGCGTGCGATTGCACGGGTACCTACAAAACCGTACGATCGCTTTGGTTGTGAATTTCCTTTCGCCGTTTCGGCGATGCAGAAAACTTCGGACTTCGTCGGTGGTCCAAGCTGAAATCGGCTCTTGGCGTACTCTTTAGGGCGAGCGGGCTTTTCAGGCCGCGGGGACGTTTCGATGGTGTATTCGATCATTCTTGTCGATCCGTCGAAGGCCGAATCGTTGGAGCCCTTGGGGACGAAACGAAAGTACTGGTTCAGGGATGCGGAAAATCGGCGGTGGCTTTTCAAAGCCGAAGAGCGCAAAACGGGCGAGGATTGGGCGGAAAAAATCGCGTGTGAATTAGCAAAGCGAATCGGATTGCCCCATGTGAACTACGAATTGGCCGAAGAAATCGGGACGGGGACACCCGGTGTCGTTTGCGAGACGTTTACCCCGCCGCCGCTCGCCTTGGTTCTAGGGAACGAGTTGCTCTTGAAGATCGATCCCGACTACCCGGCCGGCGGCCGACGATACAAGGTAGGTCGACACACGGTCGACGCCGTGGCCGAGGTTCTCCGTAAACTGGAACCTCCCTTGCGCGAGCACGGCGGAAACATGCCGTCCGGTGTATCGTCTGCTTTGGACGTATTTGTCGGCTACGTGATGTTCGACGCCTGGATTGCCAATCAAGACCGTCATCACGAAAACTGGGGCGCCGTCCGCAGCGCAGAGAAACTTTACTTGGCTCCCACGTTCGACCACGGAGCTGCGCTTGCACGCAACCTGCGCGACCAAGAGCGTGCCGAGCGGCTGTCCACCCGAGACGTAAACCGTAGCATTCCTGCGTTTGTTCGACGTGCCCGCTCGGCATTTTACCAGACTCGGAATGACCGTAAGCCGCTCTCGACCGTCGATGCGTGGCTGGCGTTTGCCGCAATGGTACCGGCGGCATCGAAAGCGTGGTTGTCGCGGCTGCAAATGATCGATGAAGAAACGATTCGACAGGTCGTTACGCCGGTACCCGAAAAACGCATGTCGTCCACCTGTTGTGAGTTCACGGTACAATTACTGGTGGAAAACAGGAAGCGATTGTTGGCGGGAGACAGACGATGAATCGCGTACTTTTTGTCGCTTGGCGTTCCGGCGGAGAATCCAACGGGCGTTGGAGCCCGGTGGGGCGGTTGGAACGTTGCCCGGCGGGATACCGATTTGTCTATACTCGCGGTGTCGAAACGCTGGACGATTTCCGCCCGTTTCCTGGGATGCCGGACTTGGATTGCGTTTACGAGTCCGACGAACTGTTTCCCCTGTTTGCCAATCGGCTATTGGCGACCTCGCGGCCGGAATATGAGCGATACCTTAGCTGGGGAGGCTTCGCTCCCGACGCTCCACCCGATCCGATCGCCCTGTTGAGTATCACGGAAGGGCGACGCGAAACAGACCGCATTGAAGTGTTTCCTCGTCCCGTCCGCGATGCCGACGGATGCTTTGTCGCCAAGTTTTTCTTGCACGGGATTCGATGGATGGCGACTTCGGCGAGGGAACGCATCGACCAACTAAAGCCGGGCGAACCGCTGCGCTTGATGTTGGACCTGATGAACGCCTACGATCCGAAAGCAGTGGCCGTCCGTACTTGCGACGAACAGGAACGCATGCTTCTCGGGTACGTACCGCGATACCTTGCCTGCGACGTGGCTCGATTGTGCCTCGACTGTCGGGCGGATTGTATTGCCGTGCGGGTCGAGCGAGTGAATCGCGACGCACCGTTGCAGCACCGACTTCTCTGTAGCATGCGCGCATGCTGGCCCGAGGGATTTGAACCGTGCAGTGGCCCCGAATTCGAGCCGTTGGCGGCGTTGCCGGTAACCTAACAGTGACGTTTTCATGGGGGGCTACGACGGTCGGGCTATTTTCCTCCACCTACCGAGGTGACGGTCTCCATCCATCTGTCGATGCCGCTCTGGCGTGCAATTTCGGCGATCGTCGCATCGCCAAGATGTCTGCGGAACGCGGCGACGGGGCGAGGATCGGTTGGAGTCGCATCCTCAATAAGCGGTGCCGCAAACGGAAATTCTTCGGCGTTTTCTTGTCTTCCATCTTTCCTTGGTTACCGATTTTCCTAACATAACAAGCAGTCGGAAGGTGACGGTGCGCGCGGAGAGCGTCCGCCGAACCGGAAGCGAGCCGGTTCGCATCGCTTGTCGCTTTGGGGGCCTTGTAGTTTTTGCCCACGCGAGGGCGACCATGCAAAAACTGCTGGTTGTAGACGATTCGCCGGTCGATCGACGCTTGATCGCCGGATTGCTGGCCGAAGAACGGCGTTACGCGATCGATTTTGCCGAAGACGGACGCGAAGCGCTCGAGCGAATGGAAGAATCGCACTACGACCTCGTCGTTACCGATCTGGTGATGCCCGAGCTGAACGGCTTGGAGCTCGTCCGTGCCGTCCACGCGAAGTATCCGCAAACCCCCGTCGTGCTGGTTACGTCGCAAGGTTCCGAAGAATTGGCGATTCAGGCGCTCGAGGCGGGAGCGGCCAGCTACGTTCCCAAACGCGTGCTCGGCAACCGGCTGCGCAGCACCGTTGCCGAGGTCTTGAAGGCTTCGGACCACCAGCGGTTGCGAAGCCGCTTGATGAATCATCTCAACCAGTGCGAGTTCTTTTTTCGGCTGGAAAACGATCCGAAGCTGTTTTCGCCGCTGATCGACTTTCTTCAAGAGATGCTTTGCTTCGTCGGCATGTGCGACAAGACCGAGATCACCCGCACCTGCATCGCCGTCCAAGAGGCCGTCAGCAACGCGATGTTCCACGGCAATCTCGAGATCGATTCGGCGTTGCGGGCGGAAGGGGAGGGCGTGTTTTTCGAGGAAGTCCGACGGCGGGCGGCGACCGACCCGTATGCAAGCCGCCGCGTCGAGGTGTCGATTTCGATCGTGCCTTCGCGGCTGGAAGTCGTCGTCGAAGACGAAGGCCCGGGGTTCGACATCTCGCGTCTGCCCGGCCCCAACGACCCGGCCATGCTCGATTGCCCGTGCGGAAGAGGCCTCTTGTTGATGCGGGCGTTCATGAACGAGGTCGTCTACGAAAACGGCGGCCGACGTGTCCGCCTGGTCAAACGATTCACCCCGACGTATCGCATTACCGATTGAGTGCTTCCATCTGGGGACGGTATCGGCGGCGATTCTTTCGTCGTTTTGCGTTTCCCTGTTTGCGAGCCGCCGCTCGGGTGAAGTAGACTAACCTGTTACGGGAAAGCGGGGAGCGTGTGCACCGTTGTTGTGCAATTCGATGGTTTCGTGTGCTCATGAGGTGACATGATGAAGCTGCTGCGATTCGGCTCCCTGCTGATGCTTTGTGCGGCGGCGGTCGGGATGACGGCGTCTCCGGCCGCAGGCGGTGAGCAACCCGGCAAGTACAACGTGCTGTTCATCGCCGTCGACGACTTGCGACCCGAGCTGGGATGTTACGACGTTCCCTTGATCCAAACGCCGCATATCGACGCCTTGGCGGCCGACGGTTTCCTCTTCCGCCGTGCCTACTGCCAGCAAGCGGTGTGCAGTCCGTCGCGGACGTCGCTGTTGTTGGGGCGTCGCCCCGACACCACGCAGGTGTACGATCTGCGAACGCACTTCCGGAAGAATCTGCCCGACGTGGTCACGTTGCCGCAGTACTTCAAGCAGCACGGTTACTACACGGCCGGCTTCAGCAAGATCTTTCACAGCGGCCTGGATGACCCGCCGAGCTGGAGCGTGCCGCACTGGAAACCGCATGCACCAAGCTACGGAAAGCCCGAAACGCTCGAAGCGCTCGCCCGCGAGGCCAAAGAAATGCGGGAGAAATACGGACCGGCGACCAAGGTTCTGGAACGTGACCCGAAGACCGGGGCCGTCTTGAAAACGAGTGGGCCGAAGTACCGTGTTCGCGGACCGGCATGGGAAGATCCCGACGTGCCCGACAACGCCTTGGCCGACGGTCAGACCGCCGAAAAGGCGATCGAGGTGTTGCGCGAAGTCAAAGACAAGCGATTCTTCCTGGCCGTCGGGTTTCTCAAGCCCCACTTGCCCTTTGTGGCGCCGAAGAAGTACTTCGACCTGTACGATCACAACGCCGTGCCTTTGGCGAAGAACCCCTTCTTGCCGAAGAACTGTCCCGAGTTGGCACCGGCGAGCTGGGGCGAGCTGCGGGCGTATAAGGGAATTCCCAAGTCGGGGCCCGTGCCGGACGACATGGCCCGCGACCTTGTGCATGCTTACTACGCCTGCACCAGCTATGTCGATGCCCAAATCGGCAAGGTGCTCGCCGAACTCGATCGCCTGGGACTGGCCGAGAATACGGTCGTCGTGCTTTGGGGCGATCACGGTTGGCATCTCGGCGAGCACGCGTCGTGGTGTAAGCACACGAATTTCGAAGTCGCGACGCGAGCGCCGTTGATCTTCCGCGTGCCCGGCATGGAAGGCGGCAAGAAGTTGGACGCCTTCGCCGAATTCGTGGACATCTATCCGACCTTGGTCGATGTGTGCGGCTTGCCCATGCCCGAGGGACTCGAAGGCACGAGCCTGGTGCCGTTGTTCAAGAATCCCGACCGACCGTGGAAGACCGCGGCTTTCAGCCAGTATCCGCGGGGGAAGGCGATGGGATACTCGATGCGGACGGATCGCTACCGCTATACCGAATGGCTGGACAGGGACAACGGCGAACTGGTGGCGACCGAGCTGTACGATCACCAGGAAGATCCCGACGAGAACGTGAACCTGGCCCCCGAGGCCGACAAAGAGCTTCTCGAACGGCTGCACGAACAACTTCACGCCGGTTGGAAAGGTGCGCTGCCTCCGGGGGTGAACTAGGTCGATCGACCCAGCCGAGGCAACACTCCTGTTGCCGAGTGCGAAGGTTCGATGACCGGTTCCCACATGGTGAAACCTCGACGCCCGGTCGGGACGAAGATGTCCCGGTCGGGCGTTTCGTATTAAGGGCTTCGATGCGAACGCGGCAGCCGATCTTGCGGTTCCCCCATGGCCGAAGGACGGGAAAACGCCCCCGCGGGTTCGCTGTGCCCGTTGCGGCCTGCGTAATCGGCATAACCGTTCCGAGTTCGCGCGGGGTTCCGTCGCGAAACGGGGCCGCCCTGCCGGGTGGGAAAAGCTAGGGTTTCAATGGCAATACCGCCGACGGAAGGCGTCTTCGGCGGTCGTGTCGATCGAACCTTGCGCACCGGGAAGGGTGAACAGGCAACATGGCAGGAACATCGGACGACAATCTGCTGGCTAAACTGGCGAATCTTTCGGCGGCCGCTTCCGGCGACGGGCCGTTGCCGCCCCTTACGAGCCATTCATTCGAAGACCCCGAGGCCCACGAAGAGGTCGTCGAAGAAGAGATCTTCGACAAGCTCGCCAAACGGCTCAACAGCATTGCCGAGGGAGCGACCGACGAAGACGCACCGCCGGCCATAGCACCGATCCACGACGAAGAACTCGCCGACGACGACAATCCTTTTGTGCCTTACGAGCCCGCGTCGTTGGAAGATGCTCAACTGACCGAGAGCGAAGTCGAAGCCCTGGCTCTCAAGTACCTGCTCGCCCGCGGCGACGCCACCGGCCGCGCCATCGCCGAACAGCTTTGCCTGCCGTTCGTGCTGATCGACCAATTGATGCGGCGGATGAAGCTCGATCGATTGGTCGCCCATCGGGCCGACGCCCCGATGAACGACTACCAGTACGAACTGACCGAGTTGGGCCGCGAGCGGGCGCGGCGTTATGCGGAACACTGCACCTACTTCGGGGCCGCTCCCGTCGCGCTGCGCGATTACGTGGCCTCGGTTGAAGCCCAATCGCTGACGCGGCAAAACCCCAGTCGGGAAGACCTGTTGCGGGCGTTCGATGGCCTGTTGCTGAACAAACGCATGCTCGATCGCTTGGGACCGGCTATCAATTCGGGACGCGGTCTGTTCTTGTACGGTTCGCCCGGTAACGGGAAAACGAGCATCGCCGAACGCGTCACGTTCGCCTTCGGCCAACATATTTGGATTCCGCGGGCGATCGGCGTCGACGGCGAAATCATCCGCCTGTTCGACCCGGTGAACCACGAAGAGGTGCCGTTGGGACCGAGTTCCGGTCTGTTCGACAATCGCAAGGTCGATCGCCGTTGGGTGCGCATCAAGCGTCCGACGATCATCGCCGGGGGCGAACTGACGATGTCGGCCTTGGAGGTCACGATTAACACCTCGACCGGCATTTCGGAAGCGCCGTTGCAACTGAAGAGCAACTGCGGCACGTTGGTGATCGACGACTTCGGCCGCCAGCGAATGCCCATCGACGAGTTGCTCAACCGGTGGATCGTTCCATTGGAAAAACGAGTCGATTTTTTGAACCTCCCCAACGGTAAGAAAATCACCGTCCCCTTCGACCAGTTGATCGTGTTCTCGACGAACCTCGAGCCGCGCGACCTGGTCGACGAAGCTTTCCTGCGCCGTATTCCGTACAAGATCGAGGTCGGCGACCCCAGCGAGAAAGAGTTCCGCGAGTTGATGGTCTTGCTCGCGAAGAAGATGGGGATCGAGTATCGCCAAGAGGCGGTCGATTACCTGATCGAACGCCACTACAAGCAGGCCGGACGGTCGTTCCGGTTCTGCCATCCGCGGGACTTGTTGATGCAAATCTCCAACTTTTGCCGGTATGCCGATCGCGAACCGATTTTGACCGAAGAATTGTTCGACATGGCTTGCGAAAACTATTTTTCGGTCATGTGAAAGCAACCACACCCCGACGGCCCGCCTCGACGCACCTCCGATTCGACACCCCTTGCCGCGGTGCTCGTCCCGACGAAAACGCTTTGGTTTTTACGTGGAGGGCGCGATGCTCTACGCCGAAAGGACACGTCGTATTCACTCCCGTCGCGGTTTCGGTGAGCGTGCCGTCCGCCGGTCGTTCGGCCGAGGGACGCTTTTGGTCGATTGTGCGGGCAACGCGGCCATGGAATACGCCGTATTGCTGGGAATCATGATCGCCGGCGGACTCGCCGCCTACGCCGCCGCATCGTACGTGACCGTCGGCGTGTTCGGGACGGCTTCCGAATATGCGACCGCGCCGCACCGCAGACCGGCCGGTTCGTCGCCGAGCCATTCCGTCGGACCGTCGCATTCTGCGGTTGCGGGCGAATCGAAGTGGACGTCGCCGATCGCCTGGGCGCAAAAACGACTGGCCGAAGACAAGGAAGCCGTGGGCAAGGCGGGCATCCATCTGGCCGTTTGGTTGTTCATCCTCGGCGGTGGATTTCTCGCCTGGCGGGCGATCCGGTGGCGGATGCGGATGCGGCGGGCGCTGCGCTCCGCCGTCCGGCAGGAACCGCCCGGCGACGATCTTCAGTCGCAGCTGCTGTTTGAGAAGCGACGCACCATCTGCCGCGTGTTGGCGAATCATATCGACGACCGCGGAAGCTGGTCGCTGTGCGTGCGTCATTTGATGTCGGAGCGGGTGTGCACCGTCGGCCCGAACACCGACGTCGACGAAATCCGCCGCACGATGCACTTCCGCGGTATTCGGCATTTGCTGGTTACCGACGGCGATCGCCTGCTGGGGATCATCAGTGATCGTGACGTGGCCGGTCGGCGACAAGCGCGAGCGTACGAGCTGATGACGCCCGATCCGCTGACGGTCGCTCCCGATTCGCCCGTCGGCCCAGCGGTGACGACGATGCTTCAACACCGCATTTCGTGCCTGCCGGTGGTCGAAAACGGAAAGGTGTGCGGCGTTTTGACGACGACCGACCTGGCGTTGTCGCTGCAATCGGCGCTGCAAATCTTGCAGCAACTGGTGGGCGGCGAGCAGGTCGGTACGACGACCGCCCGACGTCCCACGACGATCAGCGAGTTGGCGCAACAACAAGATGGCGCTTCACGCGGCGGAGTGTCGACGTCGGACCCGGTGCGTCAAGCCGCGGCGGTGGCTGCGACCTCGCAGGGTGAACCGCCGCAGGTCCCGCTTTCCGGCTGAAAGGAATACGGCCGATCGCAATAGACGTCGTCGCACGCCGTTGTTGCTTGGAAGACGAGAGAACGATCAGGCGTCGTCTTCGTCTTGCGTCTCGCCGTCTTCACCGAACCCCAAGGTGCGGAAGAGCTCCTTGTCTTCGATGTCGATGCCCATCGATTCGGCCAGCCGGATGATCGCTTCTTGCGCCAGCGGGTCCTCTTCTTCGCAGGCCGGGCTTCGGGCAAGAATGTCTTGAATGTCGAACCACCATTCCGAGCCGTCGTCGAGAGTGATGATTTCGCAAACACCACCGTCTTTGGGCTGCTCCAGGCGAGTATCGACGACGTTGGGGATGATTTCTTCGGGGTTTTCGGGCTCGAGTTGTTTGCCTTGCGACAGCCGCTGCATGATCAGCGACATCATCATGATGTCGTATTCGTCCGAGCTGTTCATGATGCGGTAGGGCCGTTCCTGCGTGCCGTCGCCGGTTTCCATGAGGAACCGCGCGCACAGTTCGTGGACCTCGCACTCGAACTGACACATTTCGGTGTTGCCGACGGCGTCGTAGTAGGTCGCCAACAGCATGTGTGCTTGGGGGCTCAACAAGAAGGTGGGAAACGACCGCTGCACGCAGCGGGCCATTTCTTCGAGGTTCCCGTTTTCTTCGGCCATGAGGGCTTCGGCCATCGCGGGACAGTTCGGTTCGTACAAGTCCGACTCGGCGATCGATCGGCGGACGCGATCGTAGCTTTCCGGCGTGCGTTCTTGTAGGAAGGCCTTGAAATCGTCCAGCAGGGCGACGTATTCGTCGTCGTGATTCGACATGGAGACATCCTTTGAAAGACGGCGTTTGTGTGAAAAATCGCTCGCCGACGGGGGCGACGCGGGCATCGACGGGTTGCGCGACGGTGTCACGACGGTTCGCAAGACCGCGCGGGTAAGTCATTCTCCTCGAGGCCGTCCCCGCCGCACGACCCACTCCATTAATTGAAGTGTCTGACGGAAGAAATCCTGGTCGGTCGTGCCGTAGGGGCTCTTGAAAAACGGGGCCAAAAACGTGAGGTATCCGGCTTCACCGAAGCGGGCGGCGCACTCGGTCAAACGGAACAAGTCGATCACCAAGGGGGCCGCCAAGATCGAATCGCATCCTTGCCAGATGAACTGGAGGACCATCGGCGTGTTCAAGAAGCCGCGGAAGTGGATGTGGTCCCACGCCGTCTTCCAGTCGCCCATGCTTTGAATGTATTCGATCGTGACGAGCGTTTGCGGTGCGTAGCCGAGGATTTCGGCCAGCAGATGATCTTTGCTGACCACTTTCGACTGCTTGTTTTGTGGTGCATCGAGCACCTTGCCGTCGAGATTGCCGAAGATGTTGTGCCCGACCCAGCTCATTACCTCGAGGTTCCGTTCGCGGAACATCGGGCCGAGCACGCTTTTCATGAGCGTTTCCCCGGTTTTGCCGTCGCAACCGGCGTGCGGCACACCGCGACGGCGGGCCAACTCGTCGACCGCCGCCGGTTTCGATGCGAGCGACGGCGTGAAATTCACATGCGGACAGCCTTCCTCGATGGCGGCCACCGCGTAGATCGTACTGGCCGGAAGCGGTGAGTCGGCCGCATCGAGCAACGGCCCCCAGTCGTCCCACTGTTCGGGAAGCGCAGCCGTGCAGGCCGGTTCCGTCGAGGCCACGTTGACCACGATTACCCGTTCGAGATCGTTTGTCTCGCGGAAGGCCTTCAGTTGTTCGCGAATCCGCGTCACCGCGTCGCGCGGCGTCGTATCGCGAGGGACGTCGGGGGAGGCCAACGACGTGATCACCTCACCGGCGCCGAAAAGCGTTCCCCAGGTGATGCGGCCGTCGTTTTGGGCCAGGTCGTCGGCCGTGGCGTCGAGTAGTTCCGCCTCGAACAAGCGACTTTCGCGGGCGAGTTTCCGGACTTCCGACAAAATATCGACGTTGCGGATTTCGCACCCGCCCACGACGATGCGATCCCAGTCGACCAGATCGAGCTCGCCGAATTCGGGCCGCGCGGTGACCAGTCCCGTCGTGTCGATCAGCCCCTTCCGTAGTGCCGCAAGGCCGAGCTGAACACACGAGGCGACCCCGCCGCGAGCACCGATAAGCCAAAGTCCGACACGTTTCGCCATGTTGCCTCTTCCTGTTGTTGATTCGCTCTCTGACAGAAGGGGGGTATGATTCCGGCCGCGACACGCATCCGCGGCATCTCGGCGGAAGTCGTCTCTCGCCTCGGTGCAGGCGTCGTTCCTCGCGACAAGGAGATTTAGGGGATTGCGGCAAAGAAAAGGATACTTGTTGTCCCACCGGTTACCAGTATGATTGTTTGATGTGCGCGGCGGGGAGTCAATCGCCGCCGACGGTTTCCCGACCTCTACGGATCGAAGACATTCTTCCCAGTCCAAGCAGGAACGACCATGCCTCCGACCCTTTCCAAGCTGATTCAGGCGTTGAAACCCTCGGCCACGATGGCGATGGCCGCCAAGGCGAAAGAATTGAAGGCCTCGGGCAAGACGGTCTACGACCTGAGCTTGGGCGAACCCGATTTCGACACACCCGAGCACATTCGGCAGGCCGCCGTCGAGGCGATGAACGCCGGACACACGCACTACACGGTCGCCAGCGGCATTCCCGAGCTCAAGCAGGCCGTCGTCGAGACGTACGCGGCACGCTACGGCCTGCAATACGAGCCCGCACAGGTCGTCGTTTCGAACGGTGCCAAGCACGCGTTGCACAATACGTTTACCGTGTTGCTCGACCCGGGCGACGAGGTCATCGTGCCGGCACCGTACTGGGTCAGCTACGTCGAATTGGTCCGGTTGGCCGGGGGCGTGCCGGTGGTGGTCGAAACGACCGAGGCCGACGATTTCAAGCTCTCCCCCGAAGCGCTGCGCAAAGCCCTGACGCCGAACACGAAGGTGCTTTTGCTGTGCAGCCCCTCGAACCCGACCGGTTCGGTCTACTCGCCTGAGGAATTGAAAGCGCTGGCCGAAGTCGTTCTGGACGCCGATTTGACCGTCGTTTCCGACGAAATCTACGATCGGCTCATCTACGGCGATCGGCCGTACGCCAGTTTTCCCACGGTGGCCGACGGACTGGTCGATCGCACGATCGTTATCAACGGCGTGAGCAAGACGTACGCGATGACCGGTTGGCGAATCGGCTGGGCGATGGCGCCGGCCCCCTTGGCGAAGGCGATGGGCTCGCTGCAAAGCCAAGAAACGTCGAACCCGTGCAGCATCAGCCAGCACGCGGCAATCGCCGCCTTGCGCGGACCGCAAGATTGCGTCGAGAAAATGCACGCCGAATTCGCCAAGCGGCGGGACTACGTCGCCCGGCGGATCGCCGAGATTCCCGGCCTTTCGTGTCCCGATATGGGCGGCGCGTTCTACGCCTACGTGAATATTTCGGCTCATTTGGGCAAGACGTACGGCGACCGGAAGATCGACACCTCGGCCGATTGGTGCCTGGCGCTTTTGGAGCAGAAGAACGTGGCGACGGTGATGGGCTCGGCCTTCGGGACCGAAGGTTATGCCCGACTCTCGTTTGCCACGAGCATGGAAAACCTCGAAGCGGCCCTTGATCGCATCGCCGAATTCGTGAGCGAGGCGAAATAAAAGCGGCGAGA
>CAYVVR010000032.1:0-208 GCA_964454655.1 uncultured Planctomycetaceae bacterium
CAACAGGGGTGTTCGACACCGATTCGCTCGGAATGACCGCCGTGCAAAGGCGGCTCAACGAAGGGATCGACTTGGGCGGACAAGCGATCGACCCGCCGACCGCCGCGGTGATGGGCGTCGGACTCGATCCCACGGCGATCGACAAGAACCGCGAAATCGACCGCTTCCGCCAGAAGATCGACGCCGGCGCCGAGTTCGCCATCACGCA
>CAYVVR010000032.1:218-14109 GCA_964454655.1 uncultured Planctomycetaceae bacterium
GCCGGTGTTCGATCCCGAGGCGCTGTTGCGGTTCCTGGACGAGATCGGCGAAATTCCGATTCCCGTCATTGCCGGCATTTGGCCGCTGGCCAGTTTCCGCAACGCCACATTCTTGAAGAACGAAGTGCCCGGCGTCGTCATTCCCGACGCGATCATGCAGCGGATGGAAGCGGCGAAGACGCGAGAAGACCAGTTGAAGACGGGCATCGAAATCGCCCGCGAATCGGTGGAACGCGTCCGCGAGCGAGTGGCCGGTATCCAAGTGAGTGCCCCGTTCGGCAAGGTCGAGATCGCCTTGGGCGTGATCGAAGGATGACGCCTGCCCGGCCTGCGGCGTCGAGCGATCACGTTTCGTCGAGCTGCGAAGCCCCTTCCCGGCCGACGTGTCTGAGCGTTTCAAAGACGATGCCGCCGAGGATCACGGCACCGCCGATGAGCGTCCGCCACGTGACCGTCTCGCCGTGAATGAAGTATCCCAAGATTCCGGCGTAAAGGGGCAACAGCGTCGCCAAAACACCGACCGTCTTCGCGCTTAGGTGCCGAAAGCTGGCCGAAAACAACGTGTGCGGCAACGCCGTGAACACGATCCCCAGCAAAAACAACAAGCCGACGTCGCGCGGCACGTAGCCGGTCTCGCGATCCACGAGCACCACCGGCAACAACAGCACGCCCGTCACCAACACCTGCCAGAACATCAACATCGAGCTCGAGTACTGTTGCACGTACTTGCGCGTAAGCAGGTTTCGAACCATGAAGAACAGCCCCGAGGCGATCCCCAGCAAGATGCCGCGGGTGGTCGCGTTGCTCGGGTCGGGCGACGGCGTCATGATCGCAACGCCCGAAAACACGAGGACGGCCAAGAGCACGTCCAGCCCTTTGAGCTTTTCGCGAAACAAGAACGGTTCGATCAAGGCCGTAATCACGGGATAGGTGTGAATCGCCAGAATCGCCACCGCGGCCGTCGAAATCTTCAAGGCCATGAAGTACAACGCCCAGTGCATGCACAGGCAAAAGCCCAAGGCCGCCATCACCCCGTAATGCCGCACCGAACGGATACGAACCGGCTGCCGCATGATCAGCAAGAAGACCGCCAACGCTCCCGCGGCGATGAACGACCGAAAGCACGTGATATGCAGCGCGGGCAACGAAATGCCTTTGCCGAACATCGCCGTGCCGCCCCACAGAAGCACGGCCGTATTCAGTTGGATCAAGTTGATCGTTTTCGGTTTCATCGAGTTGTCGACTCAGGCTGCGTTCTCTCGTTCGATCATCTGAACAAAAAAGGACGGCCCGCGCGATCTGCTTGCGACGGGCCTTGAATCGTGACACGGCCGAATGTCTGCCGCCGGTTCACGGCAGCGAACGCAGAATCTCCTTCGCCGGTTCGCCGACCAGCGGATTGGGCGATTGGGCGGCCTTTTCCAGCGCCGCCCGGGCGGGCGCCGCCTTCGCTCCCAACCGCCGCAAGCCCTCCAACGCCGCCATCTGGACGTTCACGTCGGCATCTTCCAGTGCCGCCGCGAAACACCGGACGGTCGCTTCGTCGTCGGCCCCCAAGCGTCGCAACGCCCGCAGCGCTACCATGCGCATCAGCGGATCGTCGTCTGCGGCGGCCCGTTGTAGCGCGGCAATCGCCTGCGAATCTCCGGCACCGACTTCGCCCAACGCCTCGGCCGCCGCGTCACGGTAGGGATCCGAAACGTCTTCCATCATCTTCGTCAAAACGGGCACGGCCGAGCGTGCCTTGGAACCGAACGCGCCCAGCGCTCGCGCTGCGGCCAGACGTCCCGGACCGGCCTTCGGGTCTTCCAGCATCGCCGCCAGGGCCGGAACCTGATCGGGGCCGTATAACAAAATGGCGTCGATCGCGCGATCCCGCACCTGCGGATTGGCGCTGCGCATCAGCTTGAGCCATTCTTCGGGCGTCTTGTCGGTGTAGTGAACGCCCTCAACGCCGACGTTGCCGCTTTCGTCCTTCGTATCGGGAGGCGGTGCCTGCTCGGGACATCCGACGCACGCCAACAGCAGCGGCAAGCCCGCGATCCACACGGCTCGACGCCGACACATCTGCACGATTGCAATGCGGTTCATGGTTGCCTCTTCCTCGTGACGACTGTTCCGAATGCGGCACGCTCGAACGCGTGCGATCACTCGATCGGGATCACGTCGTTTCCCGTCGATTGAATGGAAACGACTCGCTTTCCGTCGACAACGACCTGGTATTCGACGCCGGGTTGCCCGCGGCTGACGACGCGATCACCGTCGATCACCAGCGGAAATGGTCCCGCGATGCGGTGCCCTTTCCAGGCGACTGCATTCACATCGACCGATCGACCTTCGAGCTTCAACCGCAACGCAACCAATCCCGCCGGATTGATCATCGCCGGGTTGCGTCGCTGCACATCGAGGGTGAACGAGTCGGGCAACAACCCGGCAAGCTCGCCTTCCTCGGGCGGAACCTGCATCTGCTCGCCCGCGATCAAGATCCCCTCGGCCAACGTGTGCCAATCGAGCGTATCGTCCAGCGGGGCCAACTCGGCCAGACCGTAGGCGTACACCAATCCACACCATTGTACGGGCAGGCCGATCCAGTTGGGAGCCCGCCAGTTCGTCGCACCCAATACGGGGATCGTCGCATACGTCATGATGGGGTATCTACCCCACTGGTACACGAAGGGCACGCCGGAAAGCGCCCAGCGACGGGCCTCGGCAAGATACGTCTGGTCGCCGGTCAGTTGATAGCCCCGCACATACGCCAAAACCAAGTACCCCGACGCCAAGATGTCGGGCGTGTGCAGCGGGATTTCCCATACCTGCGCGCCGCGCGGCGTGCGGAATCGCTTCATGTATTCGAGCGTCCGCAATCCCGCACCGCGGGCCTCCGCATCGCCGGTCAAATAGGCGAAGTGCAACAGCTCGTAGGCCGGTCGCGCACACACACCCGAGGCGGTGTTCTCGAAGTGTCCGCGAGCGTACTTGCCGTCGTACCGATACGATCCGTCGGGTTGCTGCGCACGGATCAAGGCTCGAACTCGGTTACGACGCATGGCCAGCCATTCCTCGGCGCGCCCCGACACGAAATAGATCGCCTCGTCGCGAATGTGGCTTCCGCCGCCGACCAAGCGCGGCAACTCGGGAACCTCGCCGGTCAACCGCCACACGGCCGTGGCGATGTCGGCGAAGAAGTTGCGCGGCCAGCGATCTTCGACGCAATGTCCCCAACCGTTTTCGTTGTGGATGGGGCCTTCCGTCAAGCATCGCCGACACAACTCCCACTGTTCGCTTCGGCTGCGCGGCGGGGTGGGCAACGGCGGCAGACCGCGACGTCGCACCGCCCACAAAACGTCCTCTTCCAAGGTGTGACGCCCGAATCGCACGACGACGTCGATCGATTCGCCCCGCAAACTCATCCGCGATTCATCGGCTGCGTCATAGAAGTTGGGGACTGCAAACGTCGGCTGCAACCCCATCTCGTGCCACAACAAGGCCGCCGAAACCTCGGCCGTGGAAACGTGCATCAACGGCATCGTGATCTTCAACGGATCGGGCGCAAAGCGGAGAAATTCTTCGGTTTCGATGTCGAGTTTCGTCGAACTGTGCTCCCCTTTGCCCAGGTGTTCCACTCCGGCCAATAGCCCTTGCTCGATGCTACCCGGCACGCGCACGACCGGCCCTTCGAGCGTCCCTTCGCCGCGGATGGCAAACGTCGCCGTATCGTCGTTGATTTCAATCACGACGGTCGTCGCTCGACCGTCCAAGGTTCCCTTCAACACGGCACGGCCCGGTTCGATCGTCGCGGCAAGCTGCGGCAACGTACCGGTCGCCGGATCCCACACCAACGGCGCCGCGACCGCCAACGTCCGACCGCCCGATCGCAATCGTGCCGCTGTCGCGTGCTCATCGAGTTCGAGCACGGCCGTCGTATCGGCGGAAAGACGCACCGTGCCGATCGGCTTCCAAGCCACCGGCGCATCGTCGTGATACACGCAAATCACGCGTTCGATCGGCGTGACGCCCGGGCTTTCCAGTCGAAAACGGACCGGCTCGACGGCCCGCTCGCCGGACAACTCGCGCACGACCTCGACGGTCTCGCCCGGCGCGGGTCGATAGGTGCTCTCGCCGTCGCGAAAGACCAAGGGTTCGTCGCCCTCGTTTTTCACGACTAACACCGCACGACGGCCGTCGCAACGCAAGGCTTGGAATGCAATCGGATGCCTTCGCATGCGGCGAAGCGTCAACTCGGCGAACTCCATGAATCCCGCCGAGCCGCCGGGATCGATCCGCAACCCGAGCAGTCGCCCCGGTGCCTGAAAATCGACCGTGTAGTCGTGCCATTTGCCGTCGCTATGCAACCGGAAATGCCGGCTCTTGTCCTCACCCCAATTGCGCGATCGGTCGGTCACCCAGTAAATCGAACCGGTGGTGCCGTTGTCGTTTCGTGCGCGAAACCTCAAGCGATACGCCTCGCCGGCGACGTTCATCGAGCGACGAAAATACGGGTCGTCGCCGGTCGCATCGACGCGCATCGCGCCGTCGATCATGCGGATCGCGCAGTTGTGCACGGGAATCCACGCATCGGTACCGGCGTCGGGCGTCCACGTGAAAACCGGCTCTTGCAGCATGTAGCTTTCCATCGGCACCGGCGAAAGCGTCGCCTCGAATGGTTCGGCAGCCGGCACTGCGACAAGCAACAGCATCAGGGGCAGCACGTTCATGATCGACCTCGCGGGAAAGGTTCGGTAGGAAGGCGGGATGAAAAGGCATGCGCGGTTCGGGTCGGCTACCGCCGACCGATCAATGCGATTCGTCGTTTTACTGTACTCACGATCGAGGTCAGCCGAAACACTTTTCTTGACTTACCGAATCGCGGGCTTCGCACGGCAACGCCTCAAACGCGCACCGACGGCAACGCGACGAACCGCGTTCGGTCGCCCACGCGTCGGGCGTCGGCGTGGCTCGGGCAAACTGCGAAACGTCGAAAACGTGGACAAACGTTGACATTCGTGTCGGCGATTACTAGGGTGAAAAGGGAATCTGCGGGGCGGCGAGTGCGGTATGCGCTCTCCGCCTGCTTGTCGGTGCGGCTCGTCTTGCGCGCCTGCTACCTTTTCTTTGCGGGGCTTTATCGAATAGTCGAGGGCGATCATGGCAGTCAAACGGACGACGTATGCCGAATTGCTGGTCCAGCAGGGCGTCATTAGCGTGGACCAACTGGCCGAGGCGAAACAAATGGCGGACAACGCCGGCATGTCGCTGCCGGATGCACTCGTCCGCCTCGGATACGCCACCGCCGAAGAAGTGACCAAGGCGATGGCCCAGCAACACGGGCTTCAGTATGTGAACTTGTCGCACATCTCTGTTTCGCCCAGCGTGCTCGAGTTGCTGCCCGAATCGACCGCCCGCGAAAACGTCGTCCTCCCCTTGGCCGAAGAGGACGGCCAAATCCGCGTCGTCGTCGCCGACCCCGACGACTTCCCGACGTTCGAGAAGTTGCGTTTCATCTTGAACCGGCCGATCGAAATCTGCCTGGCACCGCGGGAATCGATCATCGAAGCGATCAACCGGTACTACGGACAAACGTCGGGGGAAAGCCAAGACACTATTTTGGGGGAGACGACCGACACCCAGATCGACTTCACCGAGACCGAAGAAACGACCGACATGCTCGGGGAAGAGGGCATCGACGACTCGAGCGCCCCGGTCGTCAGGCTCGTCCATTTGATCATCAGCGAAGCGGTCCAGCTTCGCGCGTCGGATATTCACATCGAACCGTTCGAAGACCGCGTGCGCATCCGCTACCGGGTCGACGGCTACCTGGTCGAGCGGGATAATGCCCCCCGCCGGTTGTTGGGTGCCATTCTGTCGCGTATCAAGATTTTGGCCAAAATGGATATCGCCGAACGGCGGCGTCCTCAAGACGGCCGAATCAAGATCACCGTCGGGGAGAAGCAGCTCGACCTGCGGGTAAGCGTCCTCCCCAGTGCGTGGGGTCAGGCCGTCGTCATGCGGATCTTGGACAAGGACAACATCAAGGTCGGCCTGCGTCAGTTGGGATTTTCGGAAGACGACTACCAGCGTTTCCGGCAATTGATCCGGCGTCCGAACGGCATTATTCTCGTGACGGGCCCCACCGGATCGGGGAAGACGACCTCCCTCTATGCGGCCCTCAACGAACTGAACACGCCCGACCGCAAGATCATCACCGCCGAAGACCCGGTCGAATACTACCTGCCGGGCATCAACCAGGTCGAAATTCGGCACGACATCGGGCTCGATTTCGCCCGCGTGATTCGGGCCATGTTGCGTCAGGCGCCGAACGTGATCCTGGTTGGAGAAATGCGAGACCTGGAAACGGCACAGATGGGTATCCAGGCTTCTTTGACTGGACACCTTGTTTTCAGTACACTACATACGAACGATGCGCCCAGTTCTATTACACGTCTCGTCGACATGGGCGTCCCCGCCTATCTGGTGGCCAGCTCGGTCGTCGCGATCATGGCCCAGCGACTGGTGCGCGTCGTCTGCGAAAACTGCAAGCAGCCGTATCAGCCCAGCGAGGCGGCGATCGAGGCCGCCGGTCTCACGCCGGAACAAGTGGCGAACGCCACCTTCCAGCGGGGTAAAGGGTGCAGTCAGTGCAACGGCTCGGGCTATCGCGGCCGGATGGGTATTTTCGAACTCATGATATTGTCGGCCAAGATTCGAGAATTGACCTTCAAAGGTGCGCCGGCTCCCGAGCTGCGGCGAGCCGCCATCTCCGAAGGAATGAAGACATTGTTTATGGACGGACTGAACAAGGCTCTCCAGGGACGCACGACGCTGGAAGAGCTCTTGACGGTCGCCCGGCCCGGCGAGGGGGAAAACTGATCGCGGATCCTTCCCCCCGGAGGTCGGCTGCCGACCGCTTGGGAAAATCGGTGTGTCGCAAAAATCGGGTACCGTGGGCCGGTTCGGCCGCCGTAAAACCGGCTCGTTTGCTCGTATCGCGGTCGAACCGAATAATCGCCCGGCGGCGGAATATGCGGATGTTTCTTCGGGATGCGGCCGGTTCCGGTCGCGCCCGAGCAGAATCTCATCTTTGGACGCCATCCGAATTCGACGCCGTTGGGGCGACCCTCGCCGGACGCGTCGCGTGTCGTCACGCTTCGTGATACCGCCGAATCCGGCGAGAACGCGGGACACTGAAGGGCACGTAGGAACGGAAGTAGATCCATGGCGCAAATTCTCATCGACAAACTTCTTCAGACGGTGATCAACCGCAAGGCGTCCGACTTGCACATCACCGTGGGGCAACCGCCGGTTCTGCGTCTCGACGGTCGAATGGTCCGGCTCGAGACGAAGGTCTTGGAACCGGAAGACACCGTGGGGTTGATGAAGAGCATCACGCCGGAACGGTGCCAGCAAGAACTGCAAGAGGTGGGTGGTACCGACTTCGGGTTCGCTTTCGGCGACCAGGCCCGGTTCCGTGTGTCGGTCTTCAAGCAAAAGGGATACGTGGCGATGGTGCTGCGTCAAATCCCGAACCGCTTGATGAACTTCGAAGAGCTGGGCACGCCGCCGGTTCTCGCCGAGCTGATCATGCGTCCGCGAGGCCTGATCTTGGTGACCGGGCCCACCGGTTCCGGTAAATCGACCACACTGGCGGCCGCGATCGACTATTTGAACGAGCACGTCGATCACCACATCATCACCATCGAAGACCCGATCGAATTCTATCACACGCACAAGCGGTGCACGGTGAACCAACGGGAAGTGGGCGTCGACGTCCCCAGTTTCGCCGAGGCCATCCGCCGGGCGTTGCGACAAGACCCCGATATCATCCTCGTCGGGGAAATGCGTGACTTGGAAACCATCGAAGCGGCCATCACGGCGGCTGAAACCGGCCACGTCGTGTTCGGCACGTTGCACACCACCGGGGCCCAGGGGACGGTCAACCGTATCATCGACGTCTTCCCCACCAACCAGCAGGAACAAATTCGGACCCAGCTTTCGACGTCGATCATCGGCATCTTGTCGCAAGCCTTGTTGCCGAAGATCGGCGGCGGACGCGTCGCCGCGTACGAAATGCTGGTCGTCACGCCCGCCATCGCGAACCTGATCCGTGAAAACAAGACGTTCCGGATCAACTCGGCGATCCAAACCGGGCACAAGCTGGGGATGCAGCTTCTGGACGACCACCTCTTCCGGTTGTGGGAGCAAGGCCTGGTGGAGAAGCGCGACGTGCTGGTCAAGGCGAACAACCCCGACGAACTGGCGGCCAAGATCGCCCGTGCCGAGCGGGGAATGTTCGAAGACGAGGAAGAAGCCAAACGCCGCATGGCCCGCGAAGCCATGTAACGCGCCGCAGTCCTGCGGATTTTTGACCGGGAAAAAAGAACGAGAGAAACAGCCAGTAAGCGAGTTTTCCCATGGCACTTCGGCGGATCGGACAGGTACTGGTCGACCTCGGGTTCATCACCGAACAACAACTGGAACTGCTTCTGCAGGAAAAGAAGGCAAAACCCGACGAGCTACTCGGGCAGATCGCCTTGCGGATGAACATGATCACCGAGGACCAGCTCGCCCAGGCCCTCGGTGAACAGTTCAATTTGCCGGTCGTGCAGTTGGCCGACATCGTCGTGCCGCCCGAGGTACTCGCCCGCATCACCGAGCCGATGGCGCAGCTCTACAAGATCATCCCCATCGCGCTGCGCGACAACACGCTGACGGTGGCCATGTGCGAGCCGCAAAAGCTGTCGATCATCGACGAGTTGCGGACGTTCTTGGGCTACGACGTGAAACCCGTGGTTGCGACCGAGCGGGAAATCCGCCAGGCGCTCGACCGGTACTATTCCGGCACCGAAAGCGTCGAGGGCGTCATCAAGCAGATTGAAGAGGACGAAGAGCTGAACAAGGCGGCCCAAGCCTTGAGCGAAGACGGGCCGCTCGACCTGACCAGCGTCGAGGCGTTGGCCGACAGCGCGCCCGTCCGCAAGTTGCTGAACATGGTTCTCTTGATGGCGATCAAAGACCACGCCAGCGACTTGCACTTCGAGCCGTTCGAGAACGAATTCAAGATTCGCATCCGGGCCGACGGCGTGTTGTACGAGATGGTTCCGCCGCCGCGGCACCTGGCGTTCGCCATCACCACCCGCATCAAGGTCATGGCGAACCTCGACATCGCCGAACGGCGTTTGCCCCAAGACGGCAAGATTCGCTTGACGGTGGGCGGGCACCCGGTCGACCTCCGCGTGAGCGTCTTGCCCACGATGTTCGGCGAAAGCGTCGTCATGCGGGTGTTGGACCGATCGGTCGTCTCCCTCGACCTGAACAACGTGGGGATGGATCCGACCACGCTGGCCCAATTCCGGGAGGTCATTCGGCGTCCGAACGGGATCGTTCTCGTCACCGGACCGACCGGCTCGGGTAAGACGACCACCCTGTACGGCGCCCTCAACGAACTCAACTCGATCGAAGACAAGATCATCACCACCGAGGATCCCGTCGAGTACACGATCGACGGCTTGGTGCAGGTACCGATCGATCCCGACATCGGAAACTCGTTCGCGGCCTGCCTGCGGGCGATCTTGCGTCACGACCCCGACATCATTCTGGTCGGTGAGATTCGAGACCTGGAGACGGCGGAAATCGCCATTCAGGCATCGCTCACGGGGCACTTGGTGTTCAGCACGCTGCACACCAACGACGCCCCCAGCAGCATCGCCCGATTGCGCGATATGGGCATCGAACCGTTCCTCATCACGGCGACCGTCGAAGCAATCTTGGCCCAGCGACTGGTGCGGCGCATCTGCCCCGAGTGTCGCGAGCCGACCATCCCCTCGACCGAGACGTTGGCCGAGTTGGAACTCACGCCCGAAGACGTTGCCGGAAAGACCTTCTACCGCGGACGCGGTTGCGCTGCGTGCAACAACACCGGGTACAAGGGGCGAACCGGTATTTTCGAATTCATGCTGATCAACGACCAGATTCGCGACTTGATCAACAAGGGAGCTTCGACCGAGGTCTTGCGGGATGCCGCCGTCCGATCCGGAATGCGGACCCTGCGAACCTACGGCCTGGAAAAGATCTTCGACGGCACGACCACCGTGGAAGAGGTCGTCCGCGAAACCACGATCGAAGCCTGATAACCAAACGGCCGCGAGGCATCCGAACGGCCGATCGAAACGACCCGACAAATCACCCGAACACGATGCTGCCCCAACCGAGGTGAGGGAGCCGGAGCCATGCCGAAATTCCAATTCGAGGCGATGGACAACACGGGCCAGGAGATCAAGGACGTTCTCGAGGCCGCCACGCAGGACGAAGCCGAACAGACGATTCGGCAGATGGGCTACTACGTCACCAAGATCACGCCCGTCAAAGAAAAGAAATCTTCCGGCCCCACCAAGGGCAAAAGCGGCAAAACCTTCTCGGTCGGCCGCGTCAACCAAAAGGTGCTCACCACCTTCACGAAGCAGCTTTCGGTGTTGCAAGACGCCGGTTTGCCCATCTTGCGCAGCCTCAAGATTCTCGAGGCGCAATGCAAACCCTCGCTGATCGGCAGCCTGAAAAACGCCCTGATCGACGTGATCGAAGAGATCGAAGGCGGGGCAACCCTTTCGGAAGCGATGGCCAAATCGCCCAAGGCCTTCGACCGACTGTACGTCAACATGGTCAAGGCCGGTGAGGCCGGTGGTGCCTTGGAAGTCATCTTGCGGCGTCTGGCCGAGTTCCAAACGCGGGCGTTGTGGTTGAAGCGAAAAGTCCGCGGGGCGATGGTCTATCCCGTGGCGGTCATCACCTTCGCCGCCGCGATCTTGACCTTCATCATGATGAAGATCGTTCCTCAGTTCCAAAAGATCTTCGAGGAATTCGAGACCGACTTGCCGGCCATGACGCAAATCCTCATCACCGCCTCGGAGACGGTGATCAACTACTGGTTCCTGCTGCCGGGCGTCCCGCTGGGGTTATGGCTGTTCTTGAAACTGGTGACCAGTTTCTACCACGGTAGATTCGGTTGGGACTTATTCAAACTGAAAATGCCCATCTTCGGCCAACTGGTCGAAAAGAACATCATTGCGCGCACGACGCGTACCTTGGGAACGTTGGTATCCAGCGGCGTGCCCATCTTGGAGGCGCTCACCATTACGCGCGAAACGGCCAACAACGCCGTGTTCGAGAAAATGTTCCAACAAGTGCTCGACGCGATTCGCGACGGTGAGACGATCTCGAAGCCGATGAAAGACTACTCCCGGCCCGGGTTCCATCCCGTGGCCGCGTTTTTCTGGTTCACCGTGATTCCGGTGATCGGGTTGCTTTTGTACCTGACCCGGTACAACGCGCCGATCATGGAAGACATCGCCATCAACATGATCGACGTGGGTGAAGAAACCGGTGAACTGGACGAAATGCTGTACAAGATCGCCGACAACTACGACGAAGAAGTGGAAATCCTCACCGAAAGCTTACTCAGCTTGATGGAACCGCTGTTGATCATCGTGCTGGGTGTGTTGGTGGGGTTCATCGTGATCGCGTTGTTCCTGCCGTTGATTTCGCTGATCCAAAAGCTGACCGGTTGATCGTCCGACGGGGGCGATTCACCCCAACGGCAAGAAACGCGCCGAACAGGAACGCCGCAGGCAAGGCGGCACGACGGGCCGGCAACGACCGCCGGGAACGACTCGGCAAACACGAAGGGCAACACGGATCCTCGGCAAGCAAGGGACGTCTGGGTGGACCTGCTGCCGCATGTCGAAAACAGGGTTTTCGCGGAACGCCGGCCGCTCTTGCGACGCCCGACGGAGGAAAGCGGTCGCCGCCTCGGGACGCCGTCCCGAGGATCGTCGGCGCGAATCGACTCCGTGCGCCGAGCGTTTCCGTCCCGTCGAACCGAACACGTCATCACCATCCACCACAGCGGCCGGGTTTCGGCCGGGAGGTAATCGTCCGATGCGAGCATTCCGGAACCACCGTCGATCCGCCTTCACGCTGGTCGAACTGCTGACGGTCATCGTGATCATCGGCATCTTGGCCAGCCTGATATCGGCCGCGGCGATTTACGCCCGGGCGCGGGCGAGGGAAGCCGCCATCCACACCGAGATGCGGCAAATCGAAGCCGCGCTGATCACCTACAAAAGCGAATACGGCGAATTTCCGCCCGACTTCTGGGGGCTCGACGGCAGCGCCGGCGTCAACGCGCAAAACAAGGCCGTGGAAGACCTGCGCCGACACCTGCGCAAACGCTGGCCGAAGTTCGCCCCCGGTGCCGATCCGGTCGCCGCCTTCCAAACGGCGTTGAACACGGTGAACATCGATCCGGGACAATTCAACCCGGCAACCGCGTTGGTCTTTTGGCTGGGCGGTTTGCCGGCCGAAGCCCCGCAGCCGGGCGTCTCTTATCAACCGGCCGGTTTCCATGCCGATCCGGCGAATCCCTTCCAGTACGGCCAACCGCGGCAAGAACCGCTGTATGACTTCGATCCCGACAAGATCTACGTCGTGCGGGTCGATCCGAACAACCCGAGCAGCCAAATCATCAACCTGTACTACTATCCCGTCGGCGAACCGAACAGCTCGAGTCCGCTGGTGTACTTCCGCGCCGGGCGTGACAAGACGACCGGCCGCTACGAGTACGGCATGGTCGACGGCGGCGCGTTCATTCCGGCGTCGTTCACCTACGCACCGACGAACGTGGCCGTGCCTTACCTGAAAGGTCCGGCGAACGGCTCGCCGAGCAATCCGGCCGTGCAACGTCAGTGGCGCGAGCCCGAGAAATTCCAGATCATCCATTGCGGCTTGGACGGCGTTTTCAGCACTCCGATTCCACCGAGCAATCCGCCGGCCGCCTTCCGCTTTACCGTCAGTGCCGAAGGATTCAGCGACGGAGATTACGACAACGTAACGAACTTCGTCGCCAAGCTGGAGGATGAGGTCGAATGAGCCGACGCACGAGGTTTCGCGCCCGCTCGCCGCGGACCGGTTTCACGCTGGTCGAGTTGCTGGTGGCGGTCGTGATCATCGCCATTTTGGCGGGCTTGGTGTTCGGGGCGTTGCGACAGGCCCGCGAAGCCGCCCGCATTGCGAAAACCCGCGCCACGATCGCCAAGATCAACGAAGTGATCATGGCGCAGTACGACAACTTCCGCACGCGGCGGGTCGATTTGCAGTACCTAGTCAACGGCGTGCCGCAAGTGCGTCCGCCGAAGATGCCGCCGGTGGTGGCCGCGAAGTTTCGGCTGTGGGCGATTCGCATGGTGATGGCGATGGAGATGCCCGACCGGTACGACGACATCAATCCGTCGCCGTCGCGCGTTCCCTTTCCGTTGACGTTCACGCAAACCGTCAACGGCAACCAGATCACCGCCGTACTGCCGCGGACCTCGTTGGCGATGCAGTACTACCGGCGTTTCCAGGCATCGCCGCCTCCCGATGCAACTTACGATTCGGCCGAGGCGCTCTATTTGACGGTGACGGTCGGTACACGCGGGTCGCGCGAGTTGTTTTCCGACAACGAGGTCGGCGACGTCGATAACGACGGGTATCTCGAATTCATCGACGGTTGGGGGCATCCGATCAATTTCATCCGCTGCGCACCGGCGTTCACCGAGTCCGACATCCAAGCCCATCCGAACGATGCCGCCCGCGCGGCGCAGGAAGATCACGATCCGTTCGATCCGCTGCGGGTCGATCCCGGTGCTTGGCGCTTGGTGCCGCTGATCTATTCGGCCGGTCCCGACGGCAAGAAGGGGCTGGTCGTCGGCGAACCGAACCCGAGCGGGCCGGGCGAAAAGTGGGTGTACTACGAGCAGTGGCAAAACTGGTACTCCAGCCCGATCGGCGGACCGGTGCCCAGCACCAGCGCCGAGTATCGCGCCCACTTCGACAATATCCATAACCATCTTCTGGAAGGGGT
>CAYVVR010000033.1:0-14037 GCA_964454655.1 uncultured Planctomycetaceae bacterium
CCACCGCCGCGTCGACCGTCGCGAGATTAAAACATCGTCGTGCGGTTTACCGCGCTTCAACGTCCCGAGGTCTTCTCGGCCTCGCTGCGTGCGGCGAAGTAGGGCCGGCGAACGGCCTGATGGTTCGTTTCGGCATCGGCCTGCCGGCGCCGTATCGTTTCGTGCTTTTCCCAAAGCTTGGCGTACTTCAAGAACGCCGAAAAGGCGTCGTCGAGACAGACGATCAAGCCCGCCGTTCCGTCGAGAAATCCCGCCCGCAGCACGTACGACTTGAAGAAGTGAAAGCACGGTCGGAAGAACAGCTCCAACGGCGAAACCTTGCGTCCGGCGGCAAAGAGCTCTTCGGCGCCGCGTTCGGTGTACCGGTTGCGTTTTTCCATCCACCGTTCCAGCGACGTGCACGTGTAGTGCTCGATCTTGTGGTGCAGCATGCCGACCTTGCCCGACTCGACGATGACGTCGGCGTGCACGCGACGCGTGCTGTAACGTCCGACACTGCGTCGAAACAGGCGGATCGAGGTCGTCGTGTTCCAGCCGCAATGCCGAATCGGTCGCCCCAAGAAATAGGGTGCAAACCGCACACGATAACCGTCTTGCGGCGGTGATCCGTCGGCAAACAGGGTGAGAATCTCTTCTCGCAACTCGGGCGTCAAACGCTCGTCGGCATCGAGCACCAAGATCCAATCGTTCTTCGCTTGCGGAATCGCCCAATTCTTGAAATCGGCCGAATGAACGTATTCGCGTTCGATGATCCGGTAGTCGCCGAGCGATCGCACCAACTCCAACGTGCCGTCGGTCGATCCGCTGTCGGCGATCAGAATTTCATCGGCGATCGGCTTGGCCGAGGCGATGCACGCGGCGATGTGATGAACCTCGTTCTTGCACGGAATCAAGACGGTAATCGGCGGCTTCATGACCGCGTTTTCCTCCCGCTCGGTTGTCAAGCTTCCGACGTGAGCGATTCTTTGGCGGCACTCACGCGGCGCGAACGGCCCCGCCGCGAAGCAACGCGGCGACCTGTTCGAACACGGTATCGGGTGATAATTCCTGCATGCACCGGTGATGCTTTTCGGGACACGTTCTCTTCGCACACGGCGCACACGGCAGCAAATTGACGACATCGACGGCTTCGACGGTCGGGTTTTCGACCCATCGCGGCGAGGTCGGTCCGAACAACGTCACCACCGGCTTACCCAGTGCCGCCGCGACGTGGCGAGGTCCGCTGTCGGTCCCCACGAACAAGCGGCAGCGTGCCAAACACGATTTGACGGCCGCTAAGCTCAACGGTTGTCCTGCCAGGGTTCGCACTTGCGGCCGAGCGGCCGCGGCACCGATCTGCGAGGCGGTTTCTCGCTCTTTCGGTCCGCACAACACCAGCACCTCGTATTGCAATTCATCGGCGATGCGACGCGCCAAAGCCGCCGCGTGCTCCACCGGCCAACGTTTCGCCGCTCCGTAGGCGCCGCCGGTATGCAAGGCAACGACGCGTCCGTCCCTTCGCAAACGAAGATCGCGCCAGATGCGTTCGGCGGCCAGATCGCCCACCGGCGTCGTGTGCAGTTCCAACGTTCGATCGTCTGCAGAACATCCGATCGCCTCGACCAACGCCAAATAGTAGTCGACCATCGGCGAGGGAAGATGCTTGCCGCCGCGATAGGGCAAGGCGTCGGTCAACAGCGGTCCGCGGCCGTTGCGGGCATAGCCGACGCGTCGTTTCGCACCGCCGAACAAGGCGATCAACGCCGTCCGCAACGAATTACTGAACAATACGACCGTGTCGAACCGCTCGCGGCGCATGCGGCGAATCAACCGAGCCGTCCCCACGCGTTCATCGCGATCGCGCGGATCGAAATACCACTGCTCGTCGAGCCAGTCGGTTCCGTCGAACACGTCGGCAAGGTTCGGCCGCAAAATACCGACGATCCGCGCACCGGTACCGAAGCGACGGCGGACGGCGCGAACGGCCGGTCCGGCCATCACCAGATCTCCCAACCAATTCGGAAGAAACAGGCCGATTTTCATGGGAACTCCTCCCGGGGACGGGAGCGCATGCAAACCGCTCCCGTTGCCCGAGCCGACGGCCGGAGGTTCCGGCGGCTACGATGCGCGACGTTGACGGGAATCGACGCCTCGGGCCTTTTCGATCAAACGGGTCGTCGAGTAGTCGCCCTTCATGGGCACGGGGACGACGCGTCCGCCGTTCTCCTCGACGATTTGCCAACCGACGATTTGTTCCTTGGGATATTGCGACGCTTTGACGAGGACGTCGGGCTTGATCTTTTCGACCAACGGCGCCACACTCGCCTCGTCGAAGACGACCACGTAGTCGACACATTCCAACGCGGCCAACATCTCGGCACGCCCCTGTTGATCGATGACCGGTCTCTCGGGCCCTTTGAGTTCTTTCACGCTGCGATCGCTGTTCACCCCGACCACCAGGCAATCGCCGAGCCGCTTCGCCTCTTGTAGCGATGCCACATGCCCGGGATGCAACAGGTCGAAGCAACCGTTGGTCATGACGATCTGCTTACCTGCCGCACGCAACCGGCGCAACTCGGGCAAAAGCGACTCCACGGTGACGATTTTCGTTCCGGCCGCCCGAATCGCCTGTTGTTCGCTCAACTCGCGCAGCAAGTCGACGCGGGTCAACGGCACGACGCCCAAGTGTTCGACTTCCAATCCGCCGGCCAGGTTGGCCAGTTCCATGGCCACGCTGAAATCGGCCCCCAAGGCGAAAGCCACGCCGATGACCGACAACACCATGTCGCCCGCCCCGGTCACGTCGGCAACTTGCCTGGCCCGACAGGGAAAATGCGCCAAATTGCCGTCTCGGTCGACCCACACGATTCCGTCGCGATCCAAGGTGACGGCGACGGCTTCGATGCCCAAGTCGACCAGGCGTTCCCCGGCAGCAAGACCGTCTTCGACGGTTCGGATCGTGATTCCCGCCGCTTGCGACGCCTCGACGCGATTGGGCGTGATGCAAGCACAACCGGCGTAACGGGCATAGTCTGCCCCGCGAATCGGATCGGCAATGACGGGGACGCCGCCTTGGGCGGCGATCTCGATCGCACCGCGAAGCAACCGATCGCCGCACACCCCTTTGGCGTAGTCCGAGATCAAGACCAGGTCGATTTGTGGAAGTCTCGCCCGCAGCGTTTGCAAGATCGCGTCGCACAGATCGTCGGCGATCGTGTGCCGATCTTCCCAATCGACGCGCATCATGTGATGCGGCGTCCGTTGCCAGCTTCCGCCCAGCAATCGTTGTTTGACGGTCGTGCGTCGCGAGCGATCGACCAACAGCGAGCCGGTATCGACGCCCAAGGCATCGAGCATTCCGCGAACGCGTTCTCCGGCGGCATCGTCACCGATGACGCCGCCGAGGACGATGTCGGCCTCGAGCGCCGCAAGCATGGTCGCTACCGAACCGGCCCCTCCCAAGCGAAACTCTTCGCGGTCGACATGAAGAATCGGAATCGGGGCTTCGGGGCTGATGCGTTCGACCTTGCCCCACAAGTAGTGGTCCAGCATCACATCGCCCGCCAGAAAGATTCGGGGGCGTGTGCTCGACCGCAAGAATCGTGATAGTGTTGCGTGCATCCGTGCGCTTCCGTGTTCACCGAGCCGCCGCGTTTGCGGCCTGTCGCGTTCCGTTGCGATCCACGAGGCCGGTCTCTCGTTGCCATCCCTGTTTTCGATGGGTTTCGGCGATCCGTTGCTTCACCACATGTCGGCGAAAACGGATCTCCTCGCGTGCGCAATGTACCACACACCCAAGGGTTGCGTCTACGTCGATCGGGCGCGCAGCGATCGGGCCGTTCGCGTCGAAGCGGCCTGCGCACAACACGGACCAGAAAAGACAGGTAAGAAACAGACAAAGATAGGCAAACCAGCCGCCGCTATCCAACGAGGCTTCACGGACCGACCGACGACGAATCGGCCACCTTCGCCTGTTCGACGTGCGGCCCGGCGAGGTGACCGTTGCCGTTGGAAGACGCCGGTTTTGCGGGCTCGGCTTCGCCCGATTCATCCGCACGATCGTCGGCGGCCGTCGATCGGGCATCGGCCGATGGTTTCTCCGCAGGTGACTTGTCGAGGTCTTTCTTTTTCGTCGGCGGTGGATCGCAATCCAGAAGCGAAGGCAAGTTCTGAAGCGTCTCTTGGGTTTCTTCGCTTTGCCAGAAGCGGCACAAATCTTGGTACAGCTCTTCGCGTCGGCGAGCGTAGTAGGCCTGCATCCAGCGAATGCCCGGCATCAGCGATTGAGGATTCACGCAGTCGGGCATGTCTGTTCCGCCGCTGGCGCCGATGCGGCTGGCCAGAGTTTCCAACGTCTCTTCCCAAACGTCGCAATCGTGGATGTCGCCCAAGTACGTTTGCAATTGCTTGACGGCGGCTGTCGTGTCGTCCAATAGTCCGCCGTAGGCCGAACCGAAGATTTCGAGCGTGTATCGGAGTTTCTTGGCGGCGATGCGCATCTGATGATGTCCGGTCACATCGGCCGGATCTTCCAAACATCCCGCCAAGTCGAGCAGATGCCCCAACCGCCGGAGGATTTTTTTCTTGGCCAGCGATCGGACTTCTTTGCTGAGTCGTTGGCCGTTGCCGTTGGTGCCCGACTTTTCGACCTTCTTGCGAGCCTTTTTCTCGAGCTTTTCGGCAAACTGCGCAAGCCGATCGACCGTTTCGGCCTTCATGAATCGCTCGAGTGCGCGAACGACCTTCGGTTGCAGCTCGGCACGCTCCCGCTGAAAGCGGGCGAACAGATAGGCCACCCCCGGCACCAGCTCGGGATCATCGACGGCGGCCAGCAAATCGCGCACGGCCAAGAGCTGGACGTCCAAATCGCGAGGTTTGCCGAGCGCCCTGGCAAACTTACCGATTTCGTCCCGGTACCGTCCGCTGACCTTTTTACCGAAGACGGAAGAAAAAACGTCCAATGCCGCGCGCAGGCGGCGCGAGGCCACCCGAGCGCGGTGGATGTATTCGGGGTCTCCGGCCACCTCGAGTCCGTCGTACTGCTTGGCGATCTGTCGCGCCAACTTGCGCACTCGACGAGCCGCGAGCCGCGTCACGTGTTCGTCCACAATAGCACCCCGCTTGGATGTCACCCAATCCGGTCGGGAACTCTTCCAATTCTACCACCTTCTCCAACCCCCGACAGCCGGATTCCTAGAAACACACCCCCTCTTCTGGGGAGACCGTTCGGGACTACCGTTTTGCTGTTACGGATAGGATAATGGTGGTGGGAACTTGGTACACGATCCTTACGCAGAAATGGGCCGAACACGTTCGTTTCCTTTTGGTTAGGAGCCCCCAACCGGTGAAAGTTGTCGATTTTCGTAGCGTTCCCTCGCAAACGGTGGATGTATCGGGCGCGGTGGGCTGCGCGATGCGTTGCCTGATCGGGCAAGACGACGGTGCCCCCAGCTTCTCGATGCGACAGTTCGACGTCGCTCCGGGCGGTCACACGCCGAAACACCAGCACCCTTACGAACACGAAGTCTTTGTGCTCGAAGGTCAAGGCGTCGTCCTTCAAGGGGACACCGAACACCCCTTGCAGCCGGGCACGGTTGTTTTCGTGGAACCGAACGAGATCCATCAGTTCCGCAATACCGGTTCCGGGCCGTTGCGTTTCCTGTGCTTGATCCCGCTTCCGTTGCGGGGACTCGATCCGGGATGCATGACCGCCTGCGGTTGCGAGTGACCAGCGCACCGGGCACAATCACGGCACGAACCGCCTTCGACCTCGATGTTCCCCATTTTCGAGGTCGGCGATTCCGTCCGTTTCGCTGCTTCGCCGAGTGAAGGGATTCATCATGACGCGCGACGTCGCCCGGGAAATCGCCGAACTACGCGACCTGATCCGCTATCACGATCGAAAATACTACGTCGAGGCCGCCCCCGAGATCAGCGATCTCGAATACGACCGCCTGATGCAGCGGCTCAAGGAACTCGAAGCCGCCCATCCCGAGCTGGTCACGCCCGATAGCCCCACCCAACGGATCGGCGATCAGCCGGTCCCCGAGCTTACCCAGGTGCGGCATCGCGTGCCGATGCTGTCGATCGAGAACACGTACAGCCTCGGCGAGCTGCGGGAGTTTGCCAATCGCGTCGCGCGGATGCTCGACAACGAGCCGGTCGAATGGGTCGTCGAACTGAAAATCGACGGCGTGGCCGTTTCCCTGGTTTACGAAGACGGCGTTCTCGTGCGAGGCGTCACCCGCGGCGACGGTGAAGTCGGCGACGACATTACGCACAACGTGAAAACGGTCCAGGGCGTGCCCTTACGTTTGACGACCGACCGTCCGCCGGCCGTCCTCGAAGCACGCGGCGAAATCTACATGACCAACGCCGACCTGGTGCGTTTGAACGAAGAGCAAGCCGCCAAGGGGCTTCCACCGTTCGCGAATACGCGAAACGTGACCGCCGGATCGATTCGGCTGCTCGATCCTCGCATTTGCGCCGAACGGCATCTGCGATTCTTGTGTCACGGCGTGGGCTACTGCGAGGGTTTGCGTGCCCGAACGCACATGGAATTTCTGGAGGAAGTCGCCTCTTACGGCATTCCGACGACGCCGATGGCTCGGTGTTTCGCCGATTTCGATGCGGCCGTCGAGTACTGCAACGAAGTCATCGAGCGATTGCACGAACTCGACTTCGAAATCGACGGACTGGTTCTCAAGGTCAACCGATTCGATCAACGCGAACGACTGGGCGCCACCTCGAAAAGTCCTCGCTGGGTGGTGGCGTACAAGTTCGAAAAATACGAGGCCGTCACGCGCGTCAACGACATTCGCGTTCAGGTCGGAAAGACCGGCACGATCACACCGGTGGCCGATCTGGAACCGGTCGAGCTGGCGGGCACGATCGTCGCGCGGGCGAGCTTGCACAACGCCGAAGAAATCGCCCGCAAAGATGTCCGCGTCGGCGATACGGTCGTCGTCGAAAAAGCCGGCAAGATCATTCCGCATATCGTGCGGGTGGAAAAACATGCCCGCAAGGGTGAACTCCCCAAGTACCGGTTCCCGACCCGTTGCCCGGTATGTGAAACCCGCCTCGTGCAAGACGAAGGCGGCGTCTACATTCGATGCCCGAACCTGCAATGCCCGGCACAATTGAAAGAACGCCTTCGATACTTCGCATCGCGCGATTGCATGGACATCGAAGGCTTGGGAACCAAGCTGGTCGAACAACTCGTCGATGCGGGCCTTGTTCGTACATACGGCGACCTGTACCGCCTGACGGCCGACCAACTGGTCAAATTAGAGCGGATGGGAAAAAAGAAAGCCGAAAATCTTCTCGCTGGAATCAAAGCGAGCAAAGACCGCGGGCTTTGTCGCGTGCTCACGGCGTTGGCGATTCGGCACGTGGGACCGCGAGTTGCCGCGATCCTCACGAAACATTATCCCGACATCGACCTGCTCGCGCAGGCGAGCGTCGAGGAACTCGCCGGAATCCATGAGATCGGCGACGTCATTGCGCAAAGCGTATACGACTTTTTACACAGCGACCACGGTCGGGCGATCATCGACGACTTGCGATCTTTGGGCATCAAGCTGACCGAAGACGTAGCCCCCGACGAGGTTCCGCAAGTGCTCGAGGGCAAAACCGTCGTCGTCACGGGCAAACTTAGCCGCTACACGCGCGACGAGATCGAAGCCTTGATCGAGAAACACGGCGGTCGCGCAGCGTCGAGCGTGTCGAAAAAAACCGACTACGTCGTCGCGGGCGAAAAGGCCGGAAGCAAACTCACCAAGGCCCAGCAGTTGGGCGTCCCCGTGCTGAACGAAGATCAATTCGAACAGCTTTTGCGAGGCGAAACGCCCTGAAGCCGTCTCGCTTCAGTTGCCGGCCTTTTCTGCGGCAATCAGCTTCTTGAGCACGGCCGACACGTCTTCCGGGTGCGAATCCACCTTTACGGCCTTGTCGATGTAGGCGATCTTGCCGTTTTTGTCGATGATGAAGGTCCATCGATACGGGACGGGCCGACCGGCATCCACCACACCGTAGGCCTTGGCCGTCCCTTTCGTGGGATCACTGAGAATGGGATACGAAGCCCCCACCGATTTCGCGAACCGAGTGTTCTCTTCCGGCGTATCGACACTGGCAGTGAAATAGACGACCGGTAGGTCCTTGAAAAGGTCGCCCTGTTTGGCGAACGCCGTGCATTCGCGGGTGCATCCACCGGTAAACGCCTTGGGAAACCACGCCAAGACGACGTACTTACCACGGTATTGCGACAGCTTGTGCAGTTTTCCATCACTGCCGGGTAAGGCGAAGTCGGGTGCGGGATCACCGACTTTCAGTTCCTTTTTCGTTGATTCCGACGACGTTGGTTCAAACGCCGAAAGGATTCCACCCGACAATACCGACAACGACACCGCCGCCGCAACGACGACCGACAAGCTCCAGCGAGAAATCATTCGTTATCTCCAGACCGATCAAGATTCCCAAGTGAGACACCAAACATACGCGCAAGGGAATTGATACGTCGAATTCCGCGTTGACAAGAGGGTGCCGTTCTTCGTAAACGCCCAGAATGATCGCCGTTTTCGGCGGTAGCCAAGATTTCGCGACACGAATCGCCGTAACCTTCGACCGGCACGGTCGATCGAACGACGGCAACGACGTACCGTACTTCGAGACAACGAAACAACGCTCGTGCAGGGCTTGCGATCCCCCCTTCGATTCGGGGGAATTGGACACTTGCGAAAGTGGTTGGAAAGGGGTAACGTAACGGTTTGGGAATTCGTCTTTGTACCCGACAGAGTGCGTATTTCCCGTCCCGAATGATGCATCTCGACAAACGGTGGAGCTGGTTGCGGCCGTTACGAACGTGAACGCGTGCGTATTCGCTTTCGATCGCGTGCCACTTCGATCGAAGCGACCCGACCGCAACGAAAGCCTGGGGGGGACGTCTTTTGAGACGACTCCACCGCGGCGCCTTTCATGGTGCGCCGATCGCGACGTCGTGACGACCGGCGGTTAAACCGTCACGGTTCCGAAGCGATGTCGCGATAGAAGACGACAACCCGGTCGGCCGTCGTCCCCGGCAAGCGGACATTCGACGCGAACGATTTTTCGTCAGTTTCCTGGAATCGCTTTCGTCGTATTCCGCACCTTAAGATGACCGCGACCTCCGAAAGGTTCGCCCACCGTTTTCCGATTCGAGCGATCGGCGGCGGAAGGAAATTCACCACCAGCCGGTGTACGTGATGATCGCACTTGCCCCAGGGAAGTGCGAAGATGATTTGCGGATCGCAGGGCCGGTCCGATGTCGAGAAAACGTACCGTTTCATTCTCGACAGTCGACGGACGGGTTCGGCGCATGGTAATGCCTCGACAGATCTCGTTTTCATAAATGAGGAGACCAGCAGTGGCAGAACGACGCTTCGTGACCGTGGATGGCAATGAAGCGGCGGCCAACATCGCCCACCTCTGCTCTGAGGTCATGGCGATCTACCCCATCACTCCCTCGTCGAACTTGGGAGAGATGGCGGATGCATGGGCTGCCGCGGGCCGAAAGAACATTTTCGGCACGGTGCCGCATGTGGTGGAAATGCAAAGCGAAGCCGGCGCCGCGGGCGCAGTCCACGGCTCGCTGCAAGGAGGCGCCCTTTCGGCGACCTTCACCGCCTCGCAGGGCTTGTTGTTGATGATCCCCAACATGTACAAGATTGCCGGTGAATTGACGCCGGCCGTCTTTCACGTAACCGCCCGCACGGTGGCCACCCACGCCCTGTCGATTTTCGGCGATCACAGCGACGTGATGGCCTGCCGGGCCACCGGGTTCGCCCTGCTGGCCTCCGGTTCCGTCCAAGAGGCGCAAGACATGGCCCTGATCGCCCATGCCGCCACAGTTAAGGCGAGCGTGCCGTTCTTGCACTTCTACGACGGTTTCCGCACTTCGCACGAGGTCAGCAAGATCGAACAGCTCACTGAAGACGACGTCAAGGCGATGATCGACCTCGATGCCGTCAACAGGCATCGCGAACGGGCCATGTCGCCCGAGCGTCCCGTCCTCCGCGGCACGGCCCAGAACCCCGACGTGTTCTTCCAAGCCCGTGAGGCGTGCAATCCGTACTATCAAAAGACGCCGCAAATCGTCCAAGAGGTCATGGACCAGTTCGGCGAACTGGTCGGCCGCAAGTACCACTTGTTCGATTACGTCGGCGCCCCGGATGCCGAACGCGTCGTCGTCGTGATGGGCAGCGGTTGCGGCGTGGTCGAAGAAGCGGTCGACAAGCTGGTCGAAGACGGCGAGAAGGTCGGCATGATCAAGGTCCGACTGTACCGTCCCTTCGCCGGCGAGGCCTTCGTCAAGGCGTTGCCCAAGACGGTCAAGAAAATCGCCGTCTTGGATCGCACGAAAGAGCCCGGTGCCGTTTGCGAACCGTTGCATGCCGACGTCATTGCGGCGATCGCCGAATACTGGGCGGGTGTGCACGGCGGTGCCGCGCCGCAAATCGTGGGCGGTCGCTTCGGTTTGTCGTCGAAGGAATTCACTCCCGCGATGGCCGCCGGTGTGTTCGCTGAATTGACCAAAGACGCCCCCAAGAACCACTTCGTGGTGGGCATCGTCGACGACGTCACCGGAAACAGCATCGACTACGATCCGAACTTCAACACCGAGAAAGACGACGTCGTCCGCGCCGTCTTCTTCGGCCTGGGAAGCGATGGAACCGTCAGTGCGAACCGCAGTTCGGTGAAGATCATCGGCGAAAACACGCCGAACTACGCCCAAGGGTACTTCGTCTACGACTCGCGGAAAGCCGGGTCGATGACGACCTCGCACGTGCGGTTCAGCCCGCGTCCGATCAAAGGTTCGTACCTGGTGCATCGGGCGAACTTCGTGGCTTGCCACCAGTTCCATTTCCTGGAACGCATCGATGTGCTGTCGATGGCCGAGCCGGGCGCGACTTTCCTCTTGAACAGCCCGTTCGGTCCCGACGAAGTGTGGGACAAGATTCCCGCCGAAGTCCAAAAGCAGATCATCGACAAAAAGCTCAAGTTCTACGTGGTCGATGCGTACACCGTGGCCAAGAAGGCCGAACTGGGCGTCCGCATCAACACGGTGATGCAAACCTGCTTCTTCGCCTTGGCTCAGGTGATTCCGACCGATCAGGCGATCACCGAAATCAAGGAGATGATCAAGAAGACCTACGGGAAGAAGGGCGGCGGCATCATCGTCGAGCGGAACAACAAGGCCGTCGACATGGCCTTGGAGTCGCTGCACGAGGTCAAGGTTCCCGGCGAGGTCACCTCGAAGATTCACATGGTGCCCGCCGTTCCCGAAGATTCGCCCGAGTTCGTCAAAGACGTGCTGGGCATGATGATCGCCTACCGGGGCGACGATTTGCCGGTCAGCAAGCTGCCTAGCGACGGGACCTTCCCCACCGGTACGACCAAGTACGAAAAGCGGAGCATCGCGTTGGAAATCCCGATCTGGGATCCCAAGATCTGCATCCAATGCGGTCTGTGCTCGTTGGTCTGCCCGCACGCGGCGATCCGCATGAAGGTGTTCGATCCGTCGGCCGTTTCCGATGCACCGGAAACCTTCCAGACGGCCGAATGCCGCGGCAAGGAATTCCCGGGCATGCTCACGACGATCCAAGTCGCTCCCGACGATTGCACCGGTTGCGCCGTGTGCGTGAACGTCTGCCCGGCGAAAGACAAAGAGGTCGCCAAACACAAGGCGATCGACATGTTGCCGAAGCTCGACCACCTGGAAGCCGAGCGGGCGAACTTCGAGTACTTCCTCAAGATCCCCGACATCGACCGCTCGAAGGTCAAGATCAACACGGTCAAGGGCTCGCAGTTGCTCTTGCCGTTGTTCGAGTTCTCGGGTGCTTGTGCCGGATGCGGCGAAACGCCCTACGTCAAACTGGTCACCCAGTTCTTCGGCGACCGGATGATGATCGCCAACGCGACGGGGTGCTCGTCGATCTACGGCGGCAACCTGCCTTGCACGCCGTACACGACCAACCACGAAGGCAAAGGCCCGACCTGGAACAACTCGTTGTTCGAGGATGCCGCCGAGTTCGGCCTGGGCATGCGGTTGGCCGTCGACCAACAAACCGAGTTCGCCCAAACGTTGCTCAAGAAGTTGGCCGGTCAAGTCGGCGACGAGCTGGTCAAGCAACTGCTTGAAAATCCGCAGGAAACCGACGCCGACATCGCCAAGCAACGTTCGTTGGTGGCCGAGCTTCAGAAGAAGCTCGCCGACATTCCCGGCGAAGACGCCAAGTTGCTTTCCGGCTCGGCGGAATTCCTCATCCGTCGCAGCGTCTGGAGCTTCGGCGGCGACGGCTGGGCCTACGACATCGGTTTCGGCGGCTTGGACCACGTGTTGGCTTCCGGCCGCGACATCAACCTCCTGGTGTTGGACACCGAAGTCTACTCGAACACCGGCGGTCAGGCTTCGAAGGCGACCTTCCGCGGTGCCGTGGCCAAGTTCGCCGCCGCCGGAAAGCCCACGCGCAAGAAAGACCTCGGTCTGATCGCGATGTCGTACGGCAGCGTGTTCGTCGGCCAGATCGCTTTGGGTGCCAACCCGATGCACGCGATCCGCACGATCTTGGCGGCCGAATCGTACAAGGGCCCGTCGTTGATCGTCGCCTTGTCGCACTGCATCGGTTGGGGTATCGACATGTCGAAGGGCATGGACTACCAGAAAGAAGCGGTGGCCTCGGGCTACTGGCCGCTGTACCACTACGATCCGCGCGACAAGGAGCAGCCGTTCCACCTCGACAGCCGCACGCCCAGCGTGCCGTTTGAGGAATTCGCCGGCAAGCAGGCCCGCTTTGCGATCCTGCAACGGTCGAAACCCGATCGCGCGAAGGAAATGCTGCAATTGGGTCAAGGCGATATCAACTACCGCTACGCCCTGTACGAAGAACTGTCGAAAGCGCTCGCGAATGCCGGTTCGGCATCGGGCAACGGTCGTCAGTCCGAGTAAATCACCAGGAGGAATGAAATGTCCGTCGATTTGTCTACCGAATATCTCGGTTTGAAGTTGAAAAATCCGCTCGTGGCGGCCGCCAGCTCGCTGACCGATTCGCTCGACAACATCAAGCGTCTCGAAGAGGCCGGCATCGCCGCCGTCGTGCTCCCCTCGCTGTTCGAAGAACAGATCGAGCACGAAGCCGTCAACATCTCCGAAGCGCACCAGTTCGGAACCGAAAGCTACGCCGAGTCGCTTAGCTTCTTCCCCGAACCGGAAGAGTATCGCTTCGCGCCCGACGAATACCTCGACAAGGTTCGTAAGGCCAAAGAGAGCGTGGGCGTTCCCGTCATCGGCAGCCTCAACGGCACGACCGAGGGCGGATGGATCCGCTACGCCAAGCTGATCGAAGAAGCCGGGGCCGACGCCCTCGAGCTGAACATCTACCTGATCGCGGCGAACACCGAGGAAACCTCGGCCGACGTCGAGAAACGTTATCTCGACCTCGTCAAGAAGGTGACCGAATCGGTCTCGATTCCCGTCGCCGTGAAGGTGGGACCGTATTTCAGCTCGATCGGTTACATGTGCCGGCAGATCGTCGACGCCGGGGCCAAGGGGTTGGTGCTGTTCAACCGCTTCTTGCAACCCGACTTCGACCTCGAAACGCTGGAAGCGAAACCGCACCTGGTCCTCAGCACCGAATTCGAATCGCTGCTGCCTTTGCGGTGGATCGCGATCCTGCACGGTCGGGTGGGTGCCTCGTTGGCGATCACCAGCGGCGTGCACAGCGCTGCCGGCCTGATCAAGGCCGTTCTCGCCGGTGCCGACGCCGTCCAGATCGCTTCGGCGCTCTACAAGCAAGGCTTCGGCTGCGTGGGCACGATGCTCAGCGAACTGGAACGCTGGATGAGCGAGCGGGAATACGAGTCCGTCCGCCAGATGTGCGGAAGCCTCAGCCACCGCAACTCGCCCGATCCCGAGGCGTTCGAACGCGGTAACTACATGAAGGCCTTGGCCTCATTCACGGGCCAGCCTATCTGATCGACCTTCCGTCGGCCAAGCCGATGTCGACTCAAACACGGGGAAGCTTC
>CAYVVR010000034.1:0-2636 GCA_964454655.1 uncultured Planctomycetaceae bacterium
GCCGAAGAACACGCGACGCACCAAGTACAACATGTACCAAGCACCGAGCACGACGCCGCCCACCGCCAGCACGGCCGCGACGAGGTAATGACCGCCCTTAGC
The DNA here is from genome assembly GCA_964454655.1 of uncultured Planctomycetaceae bacterium. Classification (GTDB taxonomy): domain Bacteria; phylum Planctomycetota; class Planctomycetia; order Pirellulales; family Thermoguttaceae; genus CAYVVR01. The sequence goes on from CAYVVR010000034.1 coordinate 103, forward strand.
CCACGCACTTTGGAACGTTCCCAGCAAGATCAAGAACTCACCGGCGAACCCGTTCAGTCCCGGCAAGCCGATACTGGAAAACGTCATCACGAACATGAAAAACGCCAACACCGGCAGTCGCGAGGCCATGCCTCCGTAGTCGCGAATTCGACGCGTGTGGTATCGCTCGTACAACATGCCGATCACGGCGAACAAGCCGCCGGTCGACAAGCCGTGGTTGATCATCTGCAAGACGCCGCCGGAAAGGGCTACGCGGTTCAAGGCGAAGAACCCCAGCATGCAAAATCCGAGGTGGCTCACGCTGGAATAGGCGATCAACCGCTTGATATCGGACTGCGCCAAGGCCGTCAGCGCCCCGTAGATGATTCCGACGACCGCCAACCAGACGATCCAAGGGGCACACATGGTAACCGCGTCGGGCAGCATGGGCAAACTGAACCGCAGAAAGCCGTATCCGCCCACTTTCAGCAGCACGCCCGCCAACAGCACGCTTCCCGCGGTCGGGGCCTCGACGTGCGCCAGCGGCAACCACGTATGCAGCGGAAACAACGGTACTTTCACGGCGAAGCCGACGAACAACGCCAAAAAGATCCAAAGCTGCACCTTCGCCGGAAACCGCCCCGTCTCGTTCAATCGCTGCAGGGTCTCGGTCAAAGCGGCGATATCGAAGGTAAGCTTCCCGTCCGGTGCATATTGGCCCGCCCACAGGACCAACGCCAACAGGCCGACGAAGGTCAGTAAACTTCCCGCCAAAGTAAACAAGAAGAACTTCACCGCCGCGTACCGCCGCTGATCGCTTCCCCATACACCGATCAGGAAAAACAGCGGAATGAGCGTGAATTCGAAGAACACGTAAAACAGCAGCAAGTCGCGGGCGGCAAACACGCCCAGCATGCCGGTTTCCAACAGCAACAGCAGCCGGTAATACGTCGGGGCGTTGTCTTCGATCGCGGTCCAACTCACCAAGATCGAGGTGACCGTCAACAAGGCCGAAAGCCCGAACAACCACAAGCTCAGTCCGTCGAGGCCGACCGCGACTTTCAAGTCGACTTGCGGCAAGGCGTCGCCGAGCCAATCGGCTTGCCACACGGCATACGGTTCGGCACCGCCGGGAAAACCGGCAAGGATCACGATCGACGCCGCCAACACGACCAGCGAGACGATCAACGCCACGCTCCGCGCACGGCAGCGATGATTGTCGATCAGCAGTGCGCCGACGGTCGGCAACAAGATGGTAACAGCCAGCAGGTTTCCCATGGCATTCATCGCGTTTCGAACGTTTGCGAATTATCGGCCGAATGCCCCCGGGCGGACGGCCTTCGTGTCTTCCTTCCCGCGTATCGCAATACGCATCACAACAACAAGGCGATCGTCAATACGAGCACGCCCAACAACATCGCGGCGGCGTAGTAGGGAACCAATCCCCGCTGCACCGAGCGCAGGCTCGTACCGACGGCCTTCGGCGTCAAACCGATCGCATCCACCAGTCGATCGAGCAGCCGCCGATCCAAAAACGCCGCAAGGTAGGCGATGCCCCACATGGGCAAGACCAACACGATCATGTACAGCTCGTCGAGATAGAATTTGTTCTTCGACAAGTCGTACAGTCCTAGTTTTTTCGTCACCGCGGCCACCACGCCCAGCGGCGAACGCTTGGGCAGGTAAAAGACGGCGGCCAGCCCGATTCCCGCCGCCGCCGCAAGCGTGCTTTGAATCGCCACCAACAAGTGATCGCCGTGATGTTCACCGCCGTGGCCCGAGGCGTGCTCGGCGAAATAGGCCAGCGACGGCGTATTCGCCAAAAAGCGACCGAAGATATCACCCCAGTTGAACACCGCACCGGCGAGAATCGCACAAGCCGCCAAAATTCCCAAGGGAATTACCATGTTCCAAGGCGATTCGTGGGCGTGATGCCCGGCCTCTTCGGGAATCTCTTCCGGACCGTAAAACGTGAGGAAGAACGCCCGGAACGTGTAAAACGCCGTCAAGAAGGCGGTCACGACGCCGGTGTAGTACAGTGCGGCGTAAAACTCGTGTTCGGCGGCGTGGGCCTGCACGGCGGCCAAAATACGATCTTTGCTGAAAAAGCCGGCGAACGGGAACAACCCGGCCAGGGCAAGGCAACCGGCCAAAAACGTGATGTGCGTCCACGGCATCCGCTTGCGTAGGCCGCCGAATCGCGTCATGTCGATTACGCCTCCCATCGCGTGCATGACGCTTCCGGCCCCGAGGAACAACAACGCCTTGAAGAACGCGTGGGTGAACAGGTGGAACATGGCCGCCGTTCCGCCGACGATCCCTCCGACGCCGAGTCCCAGGAACATGTAGCCCAACTGGCTGATCGTCGAGTACGCCAAGACGCGTTTCAAGTCGGTCTGGGTGAGGGCGATCAGCGCCGCCAGCAGGGCCGTGAACGCCCCGATTCCGGCGACCACCTCGAGCGCTTGCGGCGACGCGGCAAACAACGGAGCACAGCGGACGATCATGTACACGCCGGCGGTCACCATGGTCGCGGCGTGAATCAACGCACTCAC